>NZ_JBHUQX010000536.1:0-5332 GCF_042674225.1 Streptomyces sp. NPDC056948 | reverse complement strand
CCCGATCCCCGGGTCCGGCCTTCGGTGTGTGCGGCCGTCGATCGCCTCAAGGGATCGACAGGGGGCGGCAGTTGGGACACAGTGATCCCGTCGTGAGTGCAAGCGCTTTCTGAAGGAGCTGTGTCCCGTGCCGACCACCCGCAGAACGTTCGGAGCCCTGGCGGCCGGAGCCGCGCTGGCGGCCCTCGCCCCGACGGGGAGCGCGAACGCCGCGCCCCGGCACCGCCGCCTCATCGCCCACGACGACTTCCGCCACGGCCTCGCCCAGTGGGCGACCGAACTCCAGGACGGCGGCACCGTCACCGCCTCCCGCGGCGTCCTGGACATCGATGTGCCGAGCGGGGCGACCGTCTGGTTCAGGCGGCGCCTCGAAGGGCCCTACGTCCTCGAGTACACCGCCACGCCCGTCTCCGAGGGCGGGGGCAACGACCGGGTCTCGGACCTCAACAACTTCTGGAACGCGACCGACGTCCGCTCCCCGGACGACCTCTTCGCGACGCCGCGCGGCGGGGCGCTGGAGGAGTACGACCACCTGACGACGTACTACGCCGGGTACGGCGCCAACTACAACACCACGACCCGGCTGCGGCGTTACGTGGGCCAGGCCGGTGTGCGTCCTCTGATCCACGACTACACCGAGCCGCTGCTGGTCCCGGGCGAGCCGAACCGGGTCCGGATCGTCTCCGACGGGTCGACGGTGCGCTGGTGGAACAACGGGCGGCTCGTCTTCGACTACACCGACCCGCAGCCGTACACGAGCGGGCACTTCGCCTTCCGGACCGTGTGGAGCCACTTCCGGATCACGGGCTTCCGGGTCTGGCGACTGAACCCGCAACGTCCGTGACGGGCGGCCTATTCCGGAGTTGGCGAACACTTTGGGAGTGGCTTATCTCACCGCTCGTCAACCCCTTCCTACGGTCGCGTAGGTCACATTCAAGGGTGAATCATGAGCGGCTGTGGCAGACGATTCGAAGAGTGACAGCAGAGCAGTGATCGGGTCGTACGTGTCGGTGGGGGACAGCTTCACCGAGGGCGTCGGCGATCCCGGCCCCGACGGGGCGTTCGTCGGCTGGGCCGACCGGTTCGCCGTCCTGCTCGCCGACCGCAGGCCCGAAGGCGACTTCCAGTACACCAACCTCGCCGTACGCGGAAAACTCCTCGACCAGATCGTGGCGAACCAGCTCCCGCGGGCCGTCGACATGGCCCCGGACCTCGTCTCGTTCTGCGCCGGGGGCAACGACATCATCCGGCCCGGCACCGACCCGGACGAGGTGGCCGAGCGGTTCGAACAGGCCATCGCCCGACTGGCCGCGGTGGCCGGCACGGTGATGGTGACGACCGGGTTCGACACCCGTCGCATGCCCGTGCTCAAGCATCTGCGCGGCAAGATCGCCACGTACAACGGGCATGTCCGGGCCGTCGCCGACCGGTACGGCTGCCCGGTGCTCGACCTGTGGTCCCTGCGCAGTGTCCAGGACCGCCGGGCCTGGGACGCCGACCGGCTGCACCTGTCGCCCGACGGGCACACGCGCGTGGCGCTCCGGGCGGGGCAGGTGCTCGGCCTCGAGGTGCCGGCCGACCCCGAGCAGGAGTGGCCTCCGCTGCCGCCCCGCGGCACCCTCGACATCCGGCGGGACGACGTCCACTGGGCGCGCGAGTTCCTGGTGCCGTGGATCGGGCGCCGGTTGCGCGGGGAGTCGTCGGGGGACCATGTGACGGCCAAGGGGGCGCTGTCGCCGGAGGACATCAGGATGCGGATCGGTTCGGTGGCGTGAGGGTGCGGTTTCGGTGGGGGTGCGCGTCTGCGCCCTACGCCGGGTGGTGGGTCGGGGACGCGCCGGGGGGTGTCCGTCCTCGGAACGGCGCGATGGGGTCTCACGCCGACTGACTGTCCGTTGACGCGCCAACCGCTGCGGGCGGACACCCCCCGACACGTCCCCTTCTGTGATCCGGTGGGTGCGGGCGCGTCGTGGCTCACGCCATCCGCCTCAGCGGCGCCCCGTTCCGCCGGGCTGCGGATCCACCCGGCCCCAGCACCGACGCCGGGTGGCTCATGGCACGGGTGCTGCTTCCAAGCCCAGTTCGCGGGACAGCGCGTCCTCCACCCACTCCTGCGCCCGCGCCCGCGGCACCGCGCCCTCGTAGGACGTGAGCTGGACGGCGAGCCCGTCGAGCAGGGCGGTGAGGCGCAGGGCCGTGCCGTGCGGGTCGGGGCAGTGGAACTCGCCGGCCGCCACGCCCTCCGCGATGACCTCGGCGATGGCCGCCTTCCACTGCCGGTCGAGGTCCTGGGCGACCTCCCGCAGCGCGGGCTCGCGCAGTGCCGCCGCCCAGCCCTCGATCCACAGCCGCCAGCCCTTGGCCTGGCCCGTCGGGGCGTACCACCGTACGGCCGACCGCAGCCGGCGCAGCGCCGACGTACGGCGGCCCAGCAGCTTGCTCAGATGCGCGAGGTCGCCCTCCGCCGCGTGCCGGAACGCGGCGGCCACGAGCTGTTCCTTCGTCGAGAAGTGATAGAGGACCAGCGCGTTGCTCACACCGAGCACCGAGGCGACGTCCGCGATTCTGACCGCCGTCACGCCCCGGGCCTCGATCTGCTCGACGGCGGCCCGCAGCAGATCACCGCGCCGTTCCGCCACGCTCAACCGGACTCTCGTCACGCCGTCACCCTACACACGCGCGTGCACCCTCTTGACGTGTGGATTCGGCCGCTCCGGCAGGGGTCGCGTGGCCGGTTCGCCGTCCGTCACCGGTACCAGCCGAAGCGCTCCGCGATCACCGGCAGCCGGTCCGCCGCGATCGCGTGGGCGGCTGCTCGCGGCGTCGTCCCGTCGGCCTGCGCGCGGGTCAGCATCCGCTCGACCAGGGCCCGCATCGAGCCGCGGGTGTGGGCGAACGCTTCCTCCGCGTCGGCGCCGATGTCCCCGAAGAGCGTCCACCACCACCAGGCGTTCGTCCCGGAGTTGACCACCACGTCCGGCAGCACCGTCACCCCGCGCGCGGCCAGCAGCAGCTCCGCCTCCGGTCGTACGGGCATGTTGGCCGCCTCGACGACCCAGCGCGCGGTGATCCGCTCCTGGTTCCCGGAGTCGATCGCGTACGAGACGGCCGCGGGGACCAGGACGTCCGTGGCGGCCGACAGCCACGCGTCGCCGGGCAGGTCGCGGTCGCCGGGCCGCAGCGCGGAGCGGTCCACGGTGCCGTGGGTGTCCCGCGCGGCGAGCAGCGCCTCGACGTCCAGGCCCGCCGGGTTGGCGATCGTGCCCTTGAGATCGGCGACGGCTACGACCGTGAGCCCCGCGCGCGTGAGGAAGCGGGCGGTGGCCCCGCCCATCGTGCCCAGTCCCTGGAGGGCGACCCGCGTCCCCGCGTACGGCACCCCGGCCCGGTCCAGGGCCGTGAGGGCCGCCTCGGCCACACCGCAGCCGCCGGCCAGCTCGTCGAGACCGAGGCCGTCCACCTCGACCGCGAACGCCTCCCCGAGCCGCCGCCGCGCCTCGGCCTCGTCGTCCAGCAGCGGATACACGGCCTGTATGGAGGAGACCAGCCCCGCCTCGGCTGCGGCCCGGTCCACCAGGTCCTGGGTGAGCCCGAGGTCCTCGCCCGTCGTCCAGCAGCTCTCGATGTACGGCCGCATCGCGCGCAGGTAGCGGACGAGCAGGGGGTACGCCTCCGGGTCCCGGGGGTCGCAGTCGATGCCGCCCTTCGCGCCGCCGAGCGGGACGTAGCGGCTCTCGGGGTCGTAGTGCAGGGCCTCCTTCATGGTCATCCCGCGGGCCAGGCCGGTGACCTCCTCCAGAGTGCAGCCCGCGCGCATCCGCAGACCGCCGCTCGCCACACCGCGCACCAGCCGGTCGACGACCAGAAAGCCCTGGTGACCGGTGAGGTGGTCGGTCCAGGTGAGGGACAGCAGAGGGCTGGCCATACGGGCTCCTTCGCCGGGGTTGCTGAAGGGATTACTGAATCATCGGTCAGTATCACCCTCGGAGGGACCCCTGTGCCCCGGTGTTGTCGGAGGGGCCGACCATAATGGAAAGCCTGACCGACTCCACCTGGAGGTACCGTGGCCGGTTTCCGTCCCCTGAGCACCGGGCTCCGCACGCTGCGGCCCGGGGTGTTCGGCGCGGATCCGCGCGGTGAGCGCATGGCGCGCATCCGCAGATCACCCCACTTCAAGGACGGGGTGTTCCAGAACCCCGGCGGCCCCGCGCGGACCCGGCCCTCGGGCTCCACCCTGGACTTCGCGAAGGTCTTCTTCGACAAGGAGACCCGGCCCCGCCGTAGCCCGAAGGGCACGGTGCCGGTGCACTCCACCACCCTCGCCGACATCGCCCGGCCCCCGGCCACAGGGCTGCGGCTGACCTGGATGGGGCACTCCAGCGTGCTCGCGGAGATCGACGGCCGGCGGGTCCTGTTCGACCCGGTGTGGGGTGAGCGCTGCTCCCCGTTCCCCTTCGCCGGGCCCAAGCGGCTGCACCCGGTGCCCCTGCCGCTGGCCGCGCTCGGCCCGGTCGACGTGGTGGTCATCTCGCACGACCACTACGACCACCTGGACATGCCCACCGTCAAGGCCCTGGCCGGCACGGACACGCAGTTCGCCGTGCCCCTAGGCGTCGGCGCGCACCTGGAGCACTGGGGAGTTTCCGCCGACCGGCTGCGCGAACTGGACTGGCACGAGACCACGAAGATCGGCGGCCTCGCCCTGACCGCCACCCCGGCCCGGCACTTCTGCGGCCGGGGTCTGCGCAACACCCAGCACACCCTGTGGGCCTCCTGGGTCGTCGCCGGGGAGGAGCACCGGATCTACCACAGCGGCGACACCGGCTACTTCGACGGCTTCAAGGAGATCGGCGCCGAGCACGGACCGTTCGACGCCACGATGATCCAGATCGGCGCGTACTCCGACTTCTGGCCGGACATCCACATGACTCCCGAGGAGGGCATGCGCGCCCACCTCGACCTCCAGGGCGGCCCGGAGCACGGCCCGATGCTGCCGATCCACTGGGCCACCTTCAACCTGGCGACACACCCGTGGGCGGACCCCGGCGAGGGGACGGTCGCGGCCGGCCGCGCGGTGGGCGCCGGGGTCGCCCTGCCCCGCCCCGGCGAGCCCTTCGAGCCCACGGCCGCCAGCGTGCCGTCCGAGCCGTGGTGGCGTGGGGTCGCGCTCGCCCCGGCGGGTGGATTTCCGGCCGGGGAGGCCCTCGCCGACGCCACGATCAAGACCGCGCCGGACGCGGCAGCCGTGGCCCAGGCCGATACGGTGAGTGACGGCCGGGGTGGGTCGGCCAAGGGCACCGAGGACCCCGAAACGCTCCCGGCGGGCTGACGG
>NZ_JBHUQX010000535.1:0-5339 GCF_042674225.1 Streptomyces sp. NPDC056948 | reverse complement strand
GGCGCGCGAAGGCGGTCGCCCTCGTCGCCGCCGGGGCGGTCCTGGTCGCGGCGATCGTCACCGGAGCCCTGGTCCTCACCGGCGGCGACGACGGCGGGGCGGAGACGAGGACGGTTCCGACGCCCTCCGGCCCCACCGCGTCGGATGTTTCGGAGCCGACTCCCGAGGCGTCCTCCTCCGAGCCGTCCGCCGACGACCCGGCCGTCGTCGAGGACCAGCTCAACGGCGTCACCTTCCCGCTGCTGGACGGCTGGGTCCGCCCGCAGTACGTCGCCGAGGACGACGTCGTCATGACGACGGACGGCACATACGACTGCCCCGGCGACGGCAATGCCTGCCGCCACGGCCTCGTCGTCTCCCGCACGGTCACGGCGAACGACGAGAAGTCCCCCGAGGCCCTCGCCAAGGCGGACATCTCCGAGGCGGCCGAGGAGGCCTACGACCGCGACAGCATCGGACAGAAGCCCTACGGGGGCATGGAGTCCCACGAGGTCGTCAAGTCCGGGCCGATCGCGGTGGCGGGCCGCGCCGGATACTTCGTGCGCTGGCGCGTCCACACCGCCAAGGGGCCGGGCGGCTACGTCCAGTCGCTCGTCTTCCCGTCCAGCGTCGGCACCGAGTCACCCGTCCTCGTCCGCTACGTCTTCGACGCGGGCGAGGACGGACCGCCGCTCGCCGACATGGACCGCGTCACCAAGGGCATCCGCCCGGTCGGCGACGCGGACACGGGCGGCGGCGTCGGCAGCAGCATCGGCCCGTCGGACTGAACGGCCGGCCGGCTGACGGGCTACAGGAACGTGTGGCCCTCGCCGCGGTAGGTCGGCACGGTCGCCGTCACCGCGTCGCCCTCGATCAGCCGCAGCCGGTCGAACCGCTCGCACAGCTCACCGGCCTTCGCGTGCCGGAACCAGACCTTGTCACCGATCAGCAGATCGTCGGCGGGCGAGCCGAGCAGCGGCGTCTGCACCTCACCGGCCCCCTCCTGAGGGTCGTAGCGCAGCCCCTCGGGCAGGTACGGCACGGGCGACCGGTCGGCCCCGGCGGCTCCGGAAGCGGGATACCCACCACCGAGCACGGTCACCACGCCGACCCCGGGCCGCCGTACGACCGGCTGGGCGAAGAGGGCGGACGGACGGCCGCTGAACGACGTGTAGTTGTCGAACAGCCGCGGCAGGTACAGCCCCGACCCGGCGGCGATCTCGGTCACCGAGTCCTCCGCCGCCGTGTGCTGCACCGAACCGGTGCCACCGCCGTTGACGAATTCCAGACCCGGCACGACGGCCCGCACCGCGCGCACCACCTCCGCGCGCCGCTCGGCGAGTTCACGCTTGGCGGCGGCCTGCATCAGCCGTACGGCACGGGACCGCAGCGGGCGCCCCGCCACGGCGTCCCCGACACCGGCGACGTGTCCCTCGTACGCCATGATCCCCACGACCGCGAAGCCGGGCCGCCGGGCCACCGCCCGGGCCACGTCCGCGACCTGCGCGGGGGAGTGCAGCGGCGAACGCCGGGCCCCGACGCGCACGCGCCCGCCGAGCAGCCTCAGGGACGTGTCCAACTCCAGGCACACCCGCACCACTTCACGACCGCCGCCCCGCGAGGCGTCGATCAGATCGAGCTGGGCGACATCGTCGACCATGACGGTGACGGCGGCGGCGAGCTTGGGATCACCGGCGAGCTCGGCGAAGGCGGCACGGTCGGCCGAGGGGTAGGCGAGCAGCACGTCCTCGAACCCCGACCGGGCCAGCCACAGCGACTCGGCGAGCGTGAAGGACATGATCCCGGCGAAACCGTCCCGGGCCAGGACGCGTTCCAGCAGCGCCCGGCACCGCACGGACTTGCTGGCGACCCGGACGGGCTTGCCCCCGGCGCGACGGACCAGATCGGCGGCGTTGGCGTCGAAGGCCTCCAGGTCCACGATCGCGAGAGGGGCGTCGAGATGGGCTGTGGCCCGGTCGTAACGGGCCCGGTCGGCGGCGCGCGCAGTCATGAACGCAGCCTGCCAGACTGGATTACCGCAGGGTAGGGGGACGTTCCGGGCAGATGCCCCGGGGTCGTGGACTGGTTCCCGTTCGTGCAGGAACAAGCCGTAGAGTGACGCGCACGTACGGCGGAACGAGCCGGCCGGGAATCCGCGCCGGGATGACGCTCCGTCCGTACGGGTATGTGTGCCCGGGACGATTCCGTGCCGGGCCTCGGGCAGGACGCCACCGGCCCGCGCAGAACGCAGCGGCCCGGGCACAAGGAAACGGGGGGTGCATGAGCACGGAAGCGCGGCGTGCCTCCTTCCCCCCACGCCCCACCAGCCCGCCGCGTCCCCCACACCCCCCGGAGACCCCGGCAGCCGAACCGTCCGACACCGCCACGGACGACGCCCCCTCGGGTGCGGACGCGCGCGAGTCTTATGACACCGGCCTGTCGACCACGACGTGGCGCGAGGACTCGACGGCGGGTTCACTGCGCCCGTCCCCGGCACGGAACACCGACCGGGTCGGGCCCGCCTCCGGGCGTATGTCGCCGGCCGGCGGTGGCGCCGGTGGCTCGACGACGGGGTCGTCGCGGCCGTCCGCCGAGCGGGACGCCGACCGGGCCGGGTCTGCCGCCGCCGGGACGCGTGGTGCGCCCGACGGGCGTGTGTCGCCGGCTGGCGGTGCTTCGGGGCCGCGTGCGTCGGCTCCCGCGGAGACGGACGGGCGTGGGCGCTCCGGTGCCGGTGGCTCCACGACGGGGTCGTTGCGGCCGTCCGCCGAGCGGGACACCGACCAGCCCGGGTCTGCCGTTGCCGGGGCGCGGGGTGTGTCGGACGGGCGTGGGTTCTTCGGTGCCGGTGGCCTGACGACAGATGCGCAGGGGCCCTCCTCGGCGCGTGAGGCGGCCTCGACGGGCTCTGCCGCCGAGGACCGGGGCACGCCCCCTGGGCGTATCGGCGCGGATGGCTCGTCGGCAGGGGACGGCACCGGTACCGGAACGGCGGCTCGAGGCGGCGGCGCGGCCGGTCCGGCGTCCTCCGGCTCCGGCGGCGGCTCGAACGGGCGTCCTCGCTTCCCGAGCCTCGGCGCCACCGCGCCCGAGCGCACCGAGCCCACGACACCGCCCCCGCCGCTCGCCTCCGCCCGCTTCCCGGACACGCTCCCCGGCGTCCGCCCCGAGACCCGGCCGGAGTCGAACAGGACGTCCACCCCTCCGGCCACCCCTCCGCGACCGAGTCACCTTCCGGGCTCCTCCGGCCGGCCCGGGGGGCCGCTCCCCACGCCACGCCGTACCGGCGCCCCCGCCGAGAACGCGGCGGAGACGACCCGACGCCTGCGGCCTATCCCCGCGGACCCGTCGCCCGCCGAGCGATCCGACCGGCCGGCCTCCGAGAACGCCGAAACCTTCGGCCGTCCCGGCCCCGCACGCCCCGGCACCCCGCCACGCCCCACGCGTGAGCCGCAGGCCGGTACGGGCTTGCTCGGCGGAGCCGATACCGGTTCCGGATCCGGAACCGGTTCCGGCCCTGGGATGCGCGTGCCACCCGCACCCACCCAGCGGCCCCGCCCTGCCACCTCGGTCCCTCCGCCCCCGGACTCCGCCCCCGCCTCCCGCGTCGCTCCCGACCCGGCCTTCTCGTGGAGCGCCCCCCTGACTCCCGGCGGGACACTCACCGGCGCGCGGCCCGTCGTGTCGTTCGGGGAGCCCGAGGGATACGACGGTGACGCCCGGCCCCGCCTGCTCGGCCGCCGCGGCGCGTCGCAGGCCGCCGCGGCCGCCGCCTGTCTCGTGCTCGGGCTGGGACTCATCTCGGGTGCGGCCACCGGGAGCTGGCTGGTCGGGGACTCCGGCGAGGAGGGCTCGCGCAGCACCTTCGCCACGGCCGGAAGCCTCTGGCACAGCGTCCCCGTCGACCAACTGTTCCCGCCCACCGTGCAGGGCCGGGGCGCCGGCCCCGGCGGAGCCGACCGCACCTGGACCAGGATCGCCGTCGCCCCGGACAGCGGCTGCAAGGACGCCTTCGACCCCCTGCTGCGCAAGGCCCTCGCCCCCGTCGGCTGCGAGCGGCTCCTGCGCGCCACCTACACCGACGCCACCCAGAGCTACGTGACCACCGTCGGCCTGCTCTTCACCACGGCCGACGCCCCGGGCATGACCTCCCTCGCGAACCGTTTCCGCAAGGAGCGCCTGGACCGCCGCAACGACCTGATGCCCCTGCCGTACGCCGCGAAGGACACCCCCGCCGCCCGCTTCGGCACAGGGCAGCGTGCCGCCTGGACCGTCTCCGTGCTCACCGAGGCCCCGGTCGTCGTCTACGCCGTCTCCGGCTGGGCCGACGGCCGCACCGTCGACGACCCGCAGCCCGCCGAGGACGCCATGGAGCCGAACGCCACCACGGCACCGGCCCAGGCCGGCCTCGGCAACGAGGCGCAGGGCCTCGCCGACCGCGTCGAACGCGGCCTCCGCAAGAACGTCCGCTCGGCCACGGAGCAGCCGTCGTGAAAGCCGCAAGCCGCCCGGCCGGGCGAGCCGCCGCGACCCGGCGGGCCGGAGCCCTCGGCGTCCTGCTCGCCGCGGGCCTCGTCCTCCTCCCCGCCCCCGCCGCCCACGCCGACAGCATCCGCGCCCAGCAGTGGGCCCTGGAGGCCATGCACACCCAGGAGGCCTGGCAGACCACCAAGGGCGACGGCGTCACCGTCGCCGTCCTGGACACCGGCGTCGAGGCCGACCACCCCGACCTGACCGGCAACGTCCTCACCGGCAAGGACCTGGTCGGCTTCGGAGCCGAGCCGGGCGACCGCGCCTGGGCCCGGCACGGCACCGCCATGGCCGGCATCATCGCCGGCCACGGACACGGCCCGGGCAACGCCGACGGCGTCCTCGGCATCGCCCCCGAGGCGAAGATCCTCCCCGTCCGCGTGATCCTGGAGGACGGCGACTCCTCCCGCGCCAAGGCCCGCAGCACCCGCGGCAACGCCCTCGCCGAGGGCATCCGCTGGGCCGCCGACCACGGCGCCGACGTCATCAACCTCTCCCTCGGCGACGACTCCGCCTCCGCGCACCCCGAACCCACCGAGGACTCGGCCATCCAGTACGCCCTGAAGAAGGGCGTGGTCGTCGTCGCCTCCTCGGGCAACGGCGGTGAGAAGGGCGACCACATCTCCTACCCGGCCGCCTATCCGGGCGTCATCGCCGCCACCGCCGTCGACCGCTCCGGAACGCGCGCCTCCTTCTCCACCCGCCGCTGGTACGCCACCGTCAGCGCCCCCGGCGTCGACGTCGTCATCGCCGACCCCGACCACAAGTACTACGAGGGCTGGGGCACCAGTGCCGCCGCCGCCTTCGTCTCCGGCGCCGCCGCCCTGGTC
>NZ_JBHUQX010000534.1:0-5355 GCF_042674225.1 Streptomyces sp. NPDC056948 | reverse complement strand
GCCATCAGGCGGGCGCGTTCGTTCACGTCGTAGCCCTCGCGGCGCTCGTCCGGCAGGGGCCGCACGCCCTGCTCCTCGGTGACGAAGCCGAGCGTGTACATGTACGCGGTGGTGAGCGCGCGGACCGCCTGGGCGAGGGTGAAACCGGCGGCCGTCAACAGGCGCAGGTTGTCCTCCATCTGCCCGGCGTGCTCGATGCCGGTGAAGCGTGAGCCGCTGAACACCTTCGCGCCGTCCCGGTAGCCGAGCAGGGCCGCGCGCAGCCCCCGGTTGGCCTTCAGCAGCCGTTCCCGCCAGGTGTCGGCGGGGTCGAGCGAGGCGCCGGCGACCATCCGGCGGTACATCTCCGTCGCCATCTCGTCGAGCAGGGCCTGCTTGTCCTTGAAGTGCCAGTAGAGGGCGGGCGCCTTCACGTCCAGCTCCCGGGCGATGGCCCGCAGGGTCAGACCGTCCAGGCCCGCCTCGTTCAGCAGCCGCAGGGCGGTGTCCGCGACCCGCCGCCGGTCCAGGGGCTCACGTCGTTCCGTACTCACGCTTGACAACTTAACACCGTTAAGGCGATTCTCGGGAGCGAAGCTACTTAACAGCGTTAAGGAGAGGGTGGATCATGGACACGGATGTACTGGTGGTGGGCGCGGGCCCGACCGGACTGGCGCTCGGCATCGACCTCGCCCGGCGGGGTGTGGCCGCGCTGGTCGTCGAGCGGGCGGAGGCGCTGTTCCCCGGCTCTCGGGGCAAGGGCATCCAGCCGCGCACGATGGAGGTCTTCGACGATCTGGGCGTACTGGACGCGATCCGCGCGGCGGGCGGCCGCTACCCGGTGGGGATGATCTGGCAGGACGGCAGGCGGGCGGACGAGCACCGGATGTTCGACCCGGCCGAGGCGAGCGAGGACGCGCCGTACACGGAGCCGTGGATGGTGCCGCAGTGGCGCACGCAGGAGATCCTGCACGCGCGGCTGGCCGGGCTGGGAGGTGCAGTGGCCTTCGGCCGGGAGCTCGTCGGTCTGACGCAGGACGCGGACGGGGTGCGCGCGGAATTCGCCTCGGGCGAGCCCGTCACCGCCCGGTACGCGGTCGCGGCGGACGGCGGCCGCTCAACGGTGCGCAGACTGCTCGGCATCGGCATGGCGGGCGAGACCCTCGACCCGAACCCGACGCTGGTGGCCGACGTCCGGATCAGCGGCCTGGACCGGGACAACTGGCATATCTTCCCGCCGGGCGGGGACGGCCACGGCTACCTCGCGATCTGCCCGCTGGCCGGCACGGAGGACTTCCAGCTCGTGGCGCAGTTCCCGGACGGGACGGCCCCGGACCTCTCGCTGGAGGGCATACGGAAGGTCGTCGCCGCCCGCTCGCACCTCGCCCCCGAGACCGTGACCGAGCTGCGCTGGGCCTCGGACTTCCGGCCCCGGGCGGCTCTGGCGGACCGCTTCCGCTCCGGGCGGGTCTTCCTCGCCGGCGACGCGGCCCACGTGCACTCCCCCGCCGGCGGCCAGGGCCTCAACACCAGTGTCCAGGACGCCTACAACCTGGGCTGGAAGCTGGGCGCGGTGCTGCGCGACGGCACCGATGCGGCCCTGCTCCACTCCTACGAGGAGGAGCGGCGGCCCGTCGCCGCCGACATGCTCGGGCTGTCCACCAGCGTGCACCGCGGCGAGACCCGGCGGGGCGAGGCGACCCGTCAGCTCGGCCTCGGCTACCGGGCGTCGTCACTCACGCGGGAGACGCGCACGGACCCCGGACCGGTACGGGCCGGTGACCGGGCACCCGACGGGACGGTGGACGGGACCCGCCTCTTCGACGCGTTCCGCGGACCGCACTGGACGCTGCTGGCCTTGGGCGGGGCGCGGCCTGACGCCCTCGGCGAGCGGGTGCGGACCGTCCACGGCCCGGCGCACGGGGCCTACGGGGCCGGGCTGTTCCTCGTACGGCCCGACGGATACGTCGGCTGGGCTGGAGACGCGCCGACCGGGCTCGCGGAGTATCTCGCCCGGTTCGGCCGCTCGTGAGGCTCTACGCGCTCGAGGCCAGGGACAGCTTCACCGCGAAGCCCAGGAACAGGGCTCCCGCCGCCGAGGTGGCGCCCGCGGCGAGACGCTTGCGGCGGCGGAAGGCGGCGGCCAGCCGGGTGCCGCCGAATATCAACGCGCTGAGGTAGAGGACGCTGGCCACCGTGGCGAAGGCGCCGAGGACGACGAAGGAGACGGCCGGATAGGCGTAGCCCGGGTCGACGAACTGCACGAAGAAGGCGACGAAGAACAGGATCGCCTTCGGGTTGAGGAGGCTGATGACCAGCGCCCTGCGGAAGGGCCGCTCATCGGCCGACGCCCCGGACACGCCGTCGTCCGCGGCCCGTTCACGGCGGGTCCGCCACAGTCCCCAGGCGGCGCGCAGCATCCCGACCGCCAGCCAGGCCAGATACCCGGCGCCGGCGTACTTCACGATCCCGAACAGCACGGCGTTCGCCTGGAGCAGCGAGGCGACCCCGGCCGCCGACAGCGTCATCAGCACCGCGTCCCCGCACCACACCCCGGCCGCGGCCCGGTACGCGGTGCGCGCACCGCGTCGCGCGGCGACGGAGATCACGTACAGCGAGTTGGGACCGGGCAGCAGGACGATCAGGACGAGGCCCACAAGGTAGGTGGGCAGATCGATGACACCGAGCATGCAAAGGAGTGTCGCACGCGGGTCTGACACCGCCCCTCCCCCGGCCGCCCGTCAGAAGACGTCCGAGGGGACATACGCCCCCCACACCTCCCGCAGCGCGTTGCACACCTCGCCCACGGTCGCCCGTGCCCGCAGGGCCTCCCGCATCGGGTACAGGACGTTGTCCGAACCCCGCGCGGCCTTCTTCAGGGCCGTGAGCGCGGTGTCCACCGCCTGCTGGTCGCGCTCCGCGCGGAGCTTGGCCAGGCGTTCGGCCTGCCGGGCCTCGATGGCGGGGTCGACGCGCAGAGGCTCGTAGGGCTCCTCCTCGTCGAGCCGGAAGCGGTTGACGCCGACCACGACCCGCTCGCCGGAGTCGGTCTCCCGGGCGATCCGGTAGGCGCTGCGCTCGATCTCGTTCTTCTGGAAGCCGCGTTCGATGGCGCCGACCGCGCCGCCGAGCTCCTCGACCCTGGCCATCAGCCCGACGGCCGCGGTCTCGACGTCGTCGGTCATCCTCTCGACGACGTAGGAGCCCGCGAGGGGGTCGACGGTCGCTGTCACGTCTGTTTCGTAGGCGAGGACCTGCTGGGTGCGCAGGGCCAGGCGCGCGCTCTTGTCGGTCGGGAGGGCGATCGCCTCGTCGAAGGAGTTGGTGTGCAGCGACTGGGTGCCGCCGAGGACCGCTCCCAGGCCCTGCACGGCGACCCGGACCAGGTTCACCTCGGGCTGCTGGGCCGTGAGCTGCACCCCGGCCGTCTGTGTGTGGAAGCGCAGCATCAGCGACTTGGGGTCCTCGGCGCCGAACTCCTCCTTCATCACCCGCGCCCAGATCCGGCGCGCGGCACGGAACTTGGCGACCTCCTCCAGGAACGTCGTACGGGCGACGAAGAAGAACGACAGGCGGGGCGCGAAGTCGTCGACGTCCATCCCGGCCGCGACCGCGGTACGGACGTACTCGACGCCGTCGGCGAGGGTGAACGCGATCTCCTGCGCGGGCGAGGCGCCCGCCTCGGCCATGTGGTAGCCGGAGATGGAGATCGTGTTCCACCTCGGGATCTCGGCCTTGCAGTACTTGAAGATGTCGGCGATCAGGCGCAGCGACGGCTTCGGCGGGAAGATGTACGTCCCGCGGGCGATGTACTCCTTGAGCACATCGTTCTGGATGGTGCCGGTCAGCTTGTCCGCGCCGACGCCCTGCTCCTCGGCGACGAGCTGGTAGAGCAGGAGCAGCAGGGCCGCGGGGGCGTTGATCGTCATCGACGTCGAGACCTGGTCCAGCGGGATGCCGCCGAACAGCACCCGCATGTCGTCGACGGAGTCGATGGCGACGCCGACCTTGCCGACCTCGCCGTGCGCGATCGGGGCGTCGGAGTCGTGGCCCATCTGGGTGGGCAGGTCGAAGGCGACCGACAGGCCCGTCGTGCCGTGGGCGATGAGCTGCCGGTAGCGGGCGTTGGACTCCGTCGCCGTGCCGAAGCCCGCGTACTGGCGCATCGTCCAGGGACGGCCCGTGTACATCGACGGGTACACGCCCCGCGTGAAGGGGTACGCCCCCGGGTCCCCCAGCTTCTCCGCCGGATCCCAGCCCTCGAGGGCCTCCGGTCCGTAGACCGGCTCGATGGGCAGCCCGGACTCCGACTCACGCGCCATGGTGTGATGCCTCCCGCCGAGCAGTGGGTGGTCGGGACCTCGTTCACCACCATGCCCCCTGGTTCGCGACGGGTCACGCCAGGGGAACATCTGAGGTGACATCCGGGCACACCGGTGAGACAACAGGGGGCCGCGTGCGTACCAGGGGCATGGGGAGAGCGATGGCGGCGGCACTCGCCGCGCTGGCCGCGGTGACCGGCTGCACGGTGCAGCCCTCCGACGGCGACGGGAAGCGCCGCTCGCCGGTGCACATCGAATTACCCAGCGGCACCCCGTCCCCGGCGCGCACCCCGGCCGGCGGCGGCAGCCCGAGCACCGCCCCCGCCCCGCCCGACGACGACAAGCCCAGCGCGGCACCACCTGCCCCGCCGCGTGTGCTGTGGTCCCGCGGTGCCACCGGCCGGGACGTCCGCGAGCTCCAGGCCCGGCTGCGGCAGGTCGCCTGGCTCTTCGAGGGGCCGACCGGGACGTACGGCGAACAGACGGAGCGGGCGGTCAGCGGCTTCCAGGGCAAGCGCGGGCTGCCGCGCACCGGGCGGACCGACACCGTCACCTGGCAGCGGCTGCTGCGGATGACCCGCGAGCCGGGCCGATGGGACCTGTACCTGATGGGCGGCCAGCCGGCCGACGCGCCGGACCCGCGCTGCACGACGGGCCGGGTGCTGTGCATCGACAAGACCAGCAGGACACTGCGCTGGATGATCGACGGGCGGACCGTGTCGACGGTGGCGGTCCGCTTCGGCTCGAGCGGCACGCCGACCCGGGAGGGTGTCTTCTCCGTCTACTGGAAGTCCCGCGACCATGTGTCGACGCTCTACGACTCACCCATGCCCTACGCGATGTTCTTCAGCGGGGGCCAGGCCGTGCACTACTCGACGGACTTCGCCGCCCGGGGCTACGCGGGGGCCTCGCACGGCTGCGTCAACGTACGGGACGAGGCGGCGATCGCGGAGCTGTACGCGCAGGTCCGCAACGGCGACAAGGTCGTCGTGTCCTGGTGAGGACGCGGAAGGGAAGTTGAGGCGCGGGCGGGACCGGGGGAACGTGTCCCGCC
>NZ_JBHUQX010000533.1:0-5356 GCF_042674225.1 Streptomyces sp. NPDC056948 | reverse complement strand
CGGTGGGTCTTCCCGTTCGGGTCGCCTCGGAGGCGGACGTCGCGCGGTCGCTCGCGGCGGCGGTGGCGGGCCTCGGCGTCCCGTGGTGTCGGCGGGCTCGGGGCGCGTGTCCGTGTGGGCGGCGCCGCAACCTGAACCGGCGATCCGGCCAGCGGCACTGACGCCCCGTCACCCGGGCGGGCCGTTCCGGCGGGACGGGGCGTTCGGGGCGTGGTCGGGTGGAGGGGTGCAGGACTCCGATCCGATCGCGGCCGGGGCCGGGACGCTTCTCCCGGGCCCCCTCCGGCGCCTCGCCGCCTGGTGCGCGCTGATCCTGCTCGTCTCCGGGGTCGTCTACGTCGGGATCCGGCTGTGTGACGAGTTCCGGACCGCTGTCGTGCCCGTGCTGCTCGCGCTGCTGGGGACGGCGCTGCTCGGGCCGTTGCACCGGCGGCTCGTGAAGGCCGGGGTGCAGCGGTCGGTCGCGGCCGGGCTCACCTGTGTGGCCGTGGTCGCCGTGGTGGGCGGGGCCGTGTACATCGTGGTCGCCGCGCTCATCGACACGGGCGACGAGATCGTCGCCTCGCTCAAACAGGCCGCCCGCGGTGTCTCCGAGCACTTCGGGGCCGCCGGGACCTCGCTGGACGACCTCGCCTCCAACGCGCGTGAGCTGCTGGGCAAGTTCGGCGGTACCGCCGCCTCCGGTGTGATCAGCGGGGTCAGTGTCGTCGGCGAGTCCCTCGCCATCGCCGTGCTCGCGCTGCTGCTCGTCTTCTTCTTCCTGCGCGACTCCGACAAGGCCACCAAGACCCTGCGGAGCCTGGCCCCCCTGGGTTCGGCCGACACCCTGGAGGCCATGGCGCGGCGGGCCTTCCACGCCGTCGAGGGATTCATGCGCGGCACCACTTTCATCGCGCTCATCGACGCCCTCTGCATCACCGTGGGGCTGCTCGTCCTGGACGTGCCGGGCGCGGCGGGACTGGGCGCGCTGGTCTTCGTCGGGGCGTACATCCCCTACCTCGGCGCCTTCATCTCGGGCGCCGTGGCCGTGCTGGTCGCGCTCGCCGACCGGGGGTTCGTGATCGCGCTGTGGGTGCTGGGGGTCGTACTCGCGGTGCAGGTGCTGGAGGGGCATGTGCTCCAGCCGGTGATCCAGAGCCGGACCGTGCAGATGCACCCGGCGGTGGTGATGGTGGCGATCACGGCCGGCGCGTCCGTCGCAGGCGTGCTCGGCATGCTGCTCGCCGTGCCGCTCACCGCGGCCGCCTTCGGCGTCCTCCAGGAGCTCCGCACCCGCTACGGCGACCAGGAGCCGTCGCCCGAGCCGTCCACGGACTCGTAGAGCTCGAACCAGATGCTCTTGCCCTGGCCCCGCGGGTCCACCCCCCAGGCGTGCGCGAGCAGTTCGATCAGCACCAGGCCGCGGCCGGAGGACGCCAGCTCGCCGGGTCTGCGCTTGTGCGGCAGGTCGTCACCGCCGTCCGTGACCTCGATGCGCAGCCGCCGCTCCCCCACCGCGCCGGTGATCTCGGCGACGAGCAGCGCGTCGGAGTCGGTGTGCACGAGGACGTTCGTGAGCAGCTCGGACAGCAGCAGTACCGCCGAGTCGACCTGGTCCGGCGAGGCCCAGTCGTGCTGCAGCTCGCGTAGCTGCTGCCGGGCCGCCGCGACCCGCTCGGGCTCGGCCTGCGCGACGGTCAGCACCGTGCGCCGCACCGGGCGCACCGCGGTCATGGAGTCGCCGCACCCGCAGCCGTCGCCCTCCCGGCTGAGCAGCAGCATGGCGATGTCGTCCTCGCGGCGGTCGGCCAGCGGGCCGGTGGTGTGGTGCGAGGACGGCCCGTGCACGGCCTGCACCAGGGTGTCGGCGAGTTCCTCCAGATCGCCCTTGTGCTCCTCCAGGATCACGCGCAGCCGCCGCCAGCCGGTGTCCAGGTCGTGGCCGCCGGTCTCGATCAGGCCGTCCGTGCAGATCAGCATGGTCTCGTCGGGTTCCAGCGCGAGCCGGGTCGTGGGGTAGTCGGCGTCCGGGTCGATGCCCAGGGGCAGGCCGCCCGGCGTCGGCCGCGTCAGCACCGTGCCGTCGGCCATCCGGAACGCCGGGTCCGGGTGCCCGGCACGGGCGATGTCCAGCACCCCCGTCGCCGGGTCGACCTCGACGTACACGCAGGTCGCGAAGCGCGGGTCGGACGGGTCCTCGTCGCTGATGCCGTGCAGGAAGCGGGAGGCGCGGGAGAGCACCGCGTCCGGCCGGTGGCCCTCCGAGGCGTAGGCCCGCAGGGCGATCCGAAGCTGGCCCATCAGGCCGGCCGCATGTACGTCATGACCCTGGACGTCGCCGATGACCAGCGCGAACCGCCCGCTCGGCAGCGGGATCACGTCGTACCAGTCGCCGCCGACCTGGAGTCCGCCGCCGGTGGGGACGTAGCGGGCGGCGACGCTCATGCCCGGGATGCGCTGCGAACCGAGCCTCGGCAGCATCGTGCGCTGGAGCCCGTCGGTCAGCGCCCGTTCGCTCTCGGCCACACCCGCCCGGGTCAGGGCCTGCGCCAGCATCCGCGCCACCGTCGCCAGCACGGACCGCTCGTCCGGTGTGAAGGCGACCGGATAGGTGAAGGCGGCCATCCACGCGCCCATCGTGCGGCCGGCCACGGTCAGCGGCAGGAACGCCCAGGACCGGCGGCCGAAGCGCTCGGCGAGCGGCCAGGTCAGCGGGTAGCGGGCCTTGTACTGCTCGGGGGAGGACAGATACACGGCCCGGCCGGTGCGCGCCGCCTCGGCGGCCGGGTAGTCCGTGTCCAGCGGCATGTCCGAGAACGGGCTCTCGGTGCCCGGCTGTTGCCCGTGGTGGCCGATGATCGTCAGCCGGTCGCCCGCCACGCCGAACACCGCGAGGCCGTCCGGCGAGAACCCCGGCATCGACAGATTGGCCGTGACCCGCAGCACCTCCTGCGTGGAGCGCGCCTCGGCCAGTGCCCGGCCCGCGTCCAGCAGGAACGCCTCCCGGGAGCGCCGCCAGTCGCCGGTGACCGCGCTGCGCCCGGCCGGGGTGCCCGGCGTCGGCTCCGTGACCTCCTGGAGGGTGCCGATCAGCCGGTACGCCTTCCGGGCCCGGTCGAAGGACGGCTTGGAGCGGCTGCGGACGATGCGGACGATCCGGCCCTGCTCGTCCATGACGCGGATCCGCACCTCGGCGAGAGTGCCCTCGGCGACGGCGAGCTGGACCACGCCGGTGATCTCGTTCCAGTCGACCGGGTGCAGCCGGGCCCGGGCCTGAGCCTCCGTGAGGCTGACCTGCTCGGTGGGCAGGCCGAGCAGCCGTGCCGCCTCGGCGTCGACCGTGACCAGCCCGGTAGCGGTGTCCCAGTGCCATAGGCCGGTCGCGAGGGCGGCGAGGGCCTCCCCCACGGCGGGCAGGGGCTCGCCAGTGCGCATTGCCCTACTTTAAGAAGAGGGGATCGAACACTGCCACCGAAGACTGAAGTGTGCTCGATCGTTAACTGTGGAGAGCCGATCTTGCCCTGCCCGGTACGCTGGGGACCAGTTTCACGTGAAACACAGACCCCGATCAGCGAAGACTGGATGAACGACGATGCATCGGTACAGGTCCCACACCTGCGGCGAGCTCCGCTCCTCTGACGTCGGCACCGACGTCCGGCTGAGTGGCTGGCTGCACAATCGGCGCGACCTGGGCGGCATCCTCTTCATCGATCTGCGCGATCACTACGGCATCACGCAGCTCGTGGCCCGTCCCGGCACCCCCTCCTACGAAGCTCTCGACAAGCTCTCCAAGGAGTCGACCGTCCGCATCGACGGCAAGGTCGTCTCCCGCGGCGCCGAGAACATCAACTCCGAGCTGCCGACCGGCGAGGTCGAGGTCGAGGTCGGCGACGTCGAGCTGCTCGGCGCGGCCGCCCCGCTGCCCTTCACCATCAACGCCGAGGACGGGGTCAACGAGGAGCGGCGCCTGGAGTACCGCTTCCTTGACCTGCGCCGCGAGCGCATGCACCGCAACATCATGCTGCGCACGGCGGTCATCTCGGCGATCCGGCACAAGATGACGGCGCTGGGCTTCAACGAGATGGCGACGCCGATCCTGTCCGCGACCTCCCCCGAGGGCGCCCGCGACTTCGTCGTCCCGTCCCGCCTGCACCCGGGCAGGTTCTACGCCCTTCCGCAGGCGCCCCAGCAGTTCAAGCAGCTGCTGATGATCTCCGGCTTCGACCGCTACTTCCAGATCGCGCCCTGCTTCCGCGACGAGGACGCGCGCGCGGACCGCTCGCCGGGCGAGTTCTACCAGCTCGACGTCGAGATGAGCTTCGTCGAGCAGGAGGACGTCTTCCAGCCGGTCGAGAAGCTGATGACCGAGCTGTTCGAGGAGTTCGGCGGCGGACGCCACGTCACCTCGCCGTTCCCGCGGATCCCGTTCCGCGAGGCGATGCTCACGTACGGCTCCGACAAGCCGGACCTGCGCGCCCAGCTCGAACTCACCGACATCACCGACATCTTCGAGGGCTCGGAGTTCAAGGCGTTCGCCGGCAAGCACGTGCGGGCCCTGGCGGTGCCGGACGTCTCGGCGCAGCCCCGCAAGTTCTTCGACCAGCTCGGTGACTACGCCGTCTCGCAGGGCGCCAAGGGCCTGGCCTGGGTCCGCGTCGCCGAGGACGGTTCGCTGTCCGGCCCGATCGCGAAGTTCCTCACCGAGGAGAACGTCGCGGAGCTGACCAAGCGTCTGTCCCTGGCGGCCGGTCACGCCGTGTTCTTCGGCGCGGGCGAGTTCGACGAGGTCTCGAAGATCATGGGCGCGGTGCGGGTCGAGGCCGCCAAGCGCGCCGGGCACTTCGAGGAGGGCGTCTTCCGCTTCTGCTGGATCGTCGACTTCCCGATGTACGAGAAGGACGAGGAGACCGGCGCGATCGACTTCTCGCACAACCCGTTCTCCATGCCGCAGGGCGGTCTGGAGGCCCTGGAGACCCAGGACCCGCTGGACGTCCTGGGCTGGCAGTACGACATCGTCTGCAACGGTGTCGAGCTGTCCTCCGGCGCGATCCGGAACCACGAGCCGGAGATCATGCTCAAGGCCTTCGAGATCGCCGGGTACGACCGGGAGACCGTCGAGGAGAAGTTCGCCGGCATGCTGCGCGCCTTCCGCTTCGGCGCCCCGCCGCACGGCGGCATCGCCCCGGGCGTCGACCGCATCGTCATGCTGCTCGCCGACGAGCCCAACATCCGCGAGACCATCTCCTTCCCGCTCAACGGCAACGCCCAGGACCTCATGATGGGCGCGCCGACGGAGCTGGAGGAGGCGCGGCTGAGGGAGCTGCACCTGTCGGTGCGCAAGCCGCAGCCGAAGTAGGACCTCTGGCTCATTCGTAGG
>NZ_JBHUQX010000532.1:0-5357 GCF_042674225.1 Streptomyces sp. NPDC056948 | reverse complement strand
CTGCTGGGCGGAGCCGTCGCCACCGGCGCGCTCGCGGCCGGGATGACCGCCGCGGCACCGGCCGCGGCCGCCGCGACGGGGCAGACGCCCCGCCGCCGTCCCGGGCAGAAGTCGATGATCGGCGTGCCGTTCGAGGCCCACAGAACCGTCAGGGTCGGTGTCATCGGCCTGGGCAACCGTGGCGGAGGCATGGTCGAGGGCTGGGCGGCCGTGCCCGGCTGCACCGTGACCGCCGTCTGCGACATCCGCGCCGACCGGGCGCGACGCGCCGCCGACCGGCTGGCGAGCAAGGGCGAGCCCCGCCCCGCCGAGTACGGCGGATCGGCCGGCTCCTACGCCCGGATGCTCCGGCGCGACGACATCGACCTGGTGTACGTCGCCACGCCGTGGGAGTTCCACTACGAGCACGGCAGAGCCGCGCTGCTGAGCGGCAGGCACGCCGTGGTGGAACTGCCCGTCGCGACCGAACTGCGCCAGCTCTGGGACCTGGTCGACACCTCCGAGCGCACCCGCAGGCATCTGCTCCTCGCCGAGAACTGCAGCTACGGCCGCAACGAACTGGCCATGCTGAGGATGGCGCACGCAGGCGTGTTCGGCGACATCACCAACGGCCATGGCGGCTACCTCCACGACCTGCGTGAACTCCTCTTCTCCGACACGTACTACACCGACTCCTGGCGGCGGCTGTGGCACACCCGCAGCACCGCGTCCCTCTACCCCATGCACGGGCTGGCCCCGATCGCGGCGGCCATGGACATCAACCGCGGCGACCGGATGGCCACCCTGTCCGCCACCGCGACCGCCCCGAAGGGACTGGCCGACTACCGCGAGCGCTTCGTCCCCCGGGACCACCCGTCCTGGAAGGAGACGTACATCAACGGTGACCTGGTCACCTGCCTCATCGGGACGGAGAAGGGCAGGGTCGTCCGGGCCGAGCACGACGTGAGTTCACCCCGGCCGTACAGCAGGATCAACAGCCTCGCCGGCAGCCGCGGGATCGTCGAGGACTACGCCGGGCCCGCCCCGACCGGCGCGCGTGTCTACCTGGAACCGGACCACGGCGGCCACACCTGGCGCGACTTCGCCGACTACCGCAAGGAGTACGACCACTGGCTGTGGCGGAAGGTCGGCGACGACGCCGCGAACAACGGCGGTCACGGCGGTATGGACTACGTCCTGCAGTGGCGCACGGTCCAGTTGATGCGCGCCGGACTGGTGCCCGACATCGACGTGTACGACTCGGCCGCCTGGTGCGCGGCGGTCCCGCTGAGCGCCGCCTCCCTGGCGAGGCAGGGCCGTCCGGTCGAGATCCCGGACTTCACCCGTGGCGCCTGGGCCGGCAAGAGGCCCGGACTCGACTCCGGCCCCACCGACATGCCGCCCGTCGGCTGACTCGGACCGGCACTCAGCCCGCCCCGCCGTCGAGCAGCCAGTTGTAGCGCAGCCGCAGCGCCCGCTCGGTGCTGGCCGCCACAGTGACGAGCCCGACCACGGCGTTGGCCCCTGCCGACAGATCAATGGGCGAGATGAAGGTCCCGACGTACTGGGCGACGCCCTCCGGGTCCCGGGTGATCTGTTCGGCGAGCTGAAGGATCAGGAGGGCCAGGCCGATGACCAGCACGATCACCGAGAGGAAACCCGTACAGCGGCTCAGCGCGGGGTGCGATCGGTCGAGGCGCGCGCGGCGCCCCTCGGCGGAGGCGGGGTCCGGGACGAGCGGGAACTCGGACCCTTCGGCGGTGACGTAGTGGCAGCGCTTGAGCCCGAAGGCGCTCGCCCTTACTTCGACGGTGCCGCCCTGGACGGGGAAGACGGCAGGGACTCTGGACTCGGCGTGATGCCTGCCATCGAGGTACAGGTGGGCCTTGACGTAGCCGTCCGACGCACTCTGATGCTTGACGTCGACCGCGTAGAGCGTCTGCCGGCCGTCGTCGTTCATCAGCCGAAGATGGAACAGTGCGCGGGTCAGCATCTGCCACCAGCGGAAACGCTTCAACGGTCGCCCGTCCCCGGGCTTGACCCGCTGCACAGCCCGACGGTGCCGCCACTCCTTGAACATGGCTCCACTCCCGTTACTTGCTCGGCTCCGCCGCGCAGGCGAGGTCCTGCGACGGGCGCTGCCCGGTGGTCAGGAAGGCCGTCACCGCGTCGTTCGCGCACGTGTTGCGGCCGAACGGATGGACACCGTGCCCGCCCTGGTCGGCCGTCACCATCGTGGCCCGCTTCCCGAACGCCTTCCGCAGCTTCTGGGCGCCGGCCAGCGGTGTGCCCGGGTCGCGCTCGTTCTGCACCATGAGCACGTTCGACGGGCCCCGGTCACCGATGCGCACCGGCGGCTCGACTCGCTCGGTCGGCCAGAACGCGCACGGTCCGATGCCGGCCGTGGACCCGCCCAGCATCGGATACTTCAGCCGGTCGACCGCGACATTGCGCTGATACTCCCGGACCGTCCCCGGCCAGCGCGAATCACCGCATATCACATAGAAACGCGCGGCCATGAGGTTCTCCATGTTCGGCCACAGCGGAATGGACGGCACCGGCCGGTCCGTGTCGACCGCCTGCCAGAACTCGGCCAGCTCGGGCATGAGCGCATCACCGTAGAGACGCTCGAACGTGAACCCGCGGAACGCGGTGCCGTCGATGCCCTGGACCGGCTTCGCGTCCAGCCGCTTGGCGAGATCGAAGAACTTCGCGGTCACCTGCTCCGGTGTGGTGCCCAGGCCGTACTCGGGGTGAGCGGCCGCGAACTTCGCGAAGTCCGGGAACCGGTCCTCCAGTCCACGGGCGAACGACCGCATGGCCGTGACGTCGTAACCCCCGGGGCCCAGGTTGCTGTCGAGCACGATCCGGTCGCTGCGCTCGGGGAACATCGTCGTGTACGCCGCACCGAGGTAGGTGCCGTAGGAATGACCGAGGTACGAGACCTTCGGCGCGCCCAGCGCCGCCCGGATACGGTCCATGTCGCGCGCGGTGTTCGCGGTGGTGGTGTGCGGCAGCATCCATGCCGTTCGCGAGGTGGCGCACTGCTCGGCGATGGTCCGCGCGTTCCCCGCCTCCCGCGCGACATCGGCCGCGGTGTACGCGTACGGCGGGAAGTTGCCGCGGTACTGCTGCTCCCGCGTCAGATCGCAGGTCACCGGCGTGCTGCGGCCGACGCCACGCGGGTCGAAGCCGATCACGTCGTAGGAGTCCAGCACCTTCTTCGGCAGCCCCGAGGCGGCGAGGACGGCCGGGTGGTCGAGCCCCGCGCCGCCGGGGCCGCCCGGATTGGTGAGCAGCACACCGCGGCGCCGCGAGGGTTCCTCGCTCGCCAGCCGCGAGATCGCGATCTCTATCTGCCGGCCGTCCGGATCCCGGTAGTCCAGCGGGACTTCGAGCGTCGAGCACTCGAGACGAGGGGAGGCGACCTTCTCGGGACACGGGCCCCACCGCACGGGGTCCGGCGTCGCCGCCACCGACACTCCCGGGATCAGGGACGCCGCCCCCGCGGTGGCGGCGACGGTGAGGGATAAGGCTCGGCGCATGTGAGGTCCTCCTGAGGGCGCACGGAAGCCGGGCCCAGCGCGTGCACGGCGAAGTCCAGTGTTCTTCCCGCGCCGCCGCGTCGGCAGTGAGACTTGTCATCACTGAACGTGACAGACGTCATCACTGCGCCCCGGGGGAATTCCGGCGATGCGGCCTCGTCCACTCAGTCACCTGTCTACCCGCCGTCCTGCGCCGCACCTACAGTAGGAAGCGCTTTCTGCCCGGTCGAGAGGTGGGTTCCCGATGGTCCGTACGGCGAGTGCGAGCGTGGCGGCAGGTCCGACGCTGGCGGTCGTGGCCCGTGAGGCGGGGGTGTCGGTGCCGACCGCGTCCAAGGTGGTCAACGGCCGGGAGGACGTGGCGCCCGAGACCCGCCGCCGGGTCACCGAGGCGCTCGACCGGCTCGGCTATGTGCGCAGACCCCGGTTCGACGCGGCGAAGGCGCCCCGGCTGGTCGACCTGGTCGTGCACTCGCTGGAGAGCTCCTGGTCGGGCGCGGTGCTGCACGGGGTGGAGGAGGCGGCGCACGATGCGGGCCTGGAGGTCGTGGTGTCGGCCGCCCTGACCCGCTCCCGGGTCGGCCGCCCGGAGCGCGGCTGGCTGGACAAGCTGGTCGCCCGGGGCTCCTCCGGGGTTCTGTTCAATCTGGCCGAGCTGAGCGACTCGCAGTACGCCTGGCTGGAGCAGCACCGCATCCCGTTCGTGATGATCGACCCGGTCCAGGAGCCGCCGGAGGGTGTGGTGTCGGTGGGGGCGGCGAACTGGCAGGGCGGTCTGACGGCCACCGGGCATCTGCTGTCCCTGGGGCATGAGCGCGTCGCCGTCATCGCCGGCGACCGGCGCACGCTGTGCAGCAGTGCACGGGTCGCCGGTTACCGCTCGGCGCTCGCGTCGGCCGGGGTCCGGCACCGCGCCGAGTACGTACGGCACGCCGGTTTCGACGAGAGCCTGGCCCGCCGCCGCACGCTGGAACTGCTCGACCTGCCCGAGCCGCCGACGGCCGTCTTCGTCTGCTCGGACCGGATGGCGCTGGGGGTGTACCAGGCCCTGGCCGAGCGGGGGTTGAAGGTCCCGCACGACGTCAGCGTGGTGGGCTTCGACGACCTGCCCGAGGCCCGCTGGGCCTCCCCGGCCCTGACCACGGTCCGCCAGCCGCTGTCGGAGATGGCCGCGACGGCCCTGCGCTCGCTGCTGCGCATGATGGACGGGCACCGCCCGGAGAGCACGCGGACGGAGTTGTCGACACGGTTGGTGGAGCGGTCGAGCACAGCGGCGCCACGGGCGTAGGGCCGACTCGCCTCACACCCCCTGCGCGCGCCGCGCGCCCGTCGCCGCGGGGAACTGGTCCGGACGGGCCGGCGTCGAACGATGCGGTGGGGAGGGGCCGTTGCCCGGGGGTGGGGTGGCGGCGGGCAGTTGGGGGACGACCATGGCACGCTGGCAGCCGCTTCCGGACGCACTGCCGAGGGAGGCACGGCATCTGGTCGAGCAACTGCGAACCCTGAAGGACCGCACGGGTCTGAGCCTGGCCGAGCTGGCGCGGCGGACGGCGTACAGCAAGTCGTCGTGGCAGCGGTATCTCAGCGGGGCCAAGCAGCCGCCGAGGGGCGCGGTGCAGGCGCTGTGCCGGGTGGCCGGGGCGGATCACGCACGGCTGCTGGCGGTGTGGGATCTGGCCGACCCGACGTGGCCGCGCGGCGCGACGGGGCCGGCCGGGCAGGCGGTGGACCTCGCGGCGCCGCCGCCCGGTGCCGAGTACCGGCGGTGGCGGGCGGCGGCGCTGGTCTCCTTCGCGGTCATCGTCGTACTGCTGGCGGGGCTGCTGTGGGCGC
>NZ_JBHUQX010000531.1:0-5371 GCF_042674225.1 Streptomyces sp. NPDC056948 | reverse complement strand
AGAACGCCCGCGACTCCGCCGACCCGGCCGCCCTCGACGCCGAAGCCGCCCGCACGGCCGCCTCCGAGGCCGAACAGGCCGCGAAGGACGCCCGTGCCGCCGCGGGTCGCGCCGACACTGCCGCAACCGAAGCCGAACAAGCGGCCAAGGACGCACTGAAGTACGCCAAGGAGGCACAGGAAGCCGCGGAGTCCGCGGCACGCAAGCAGGCCAACCAGCAGGTCGCGTCAGGCGCGGGCACCGGCATCGGCGGCACCTGGTACGTCGTCGACGACGACAGCATCGTCATCACCGACGCCAAGCAGCAGAACGACTGTGTCATCGACATCGGCTTCGAAGGCTGCACCGTCACGTTCAAGGTCACGTTCGACGCGACAGTCGACTTCTTCCTGTGCACCGACCCCGATGTGCCGGCCACAGCATCCGGCTGCGCGGCGGCGGACACGATCCTGGTCAAGAGCGAGCGCCTCACAGGGCTGAAGAAGGATGTCACCCAGTACTTCAGCAAGCTCGACCTGATCAAGCAGACCGTCGTGTACCAGATCTTGAAAGCGGTTCTGGTTCAAGACTTCGTCGATTGCTGGCACGGCAGTGTCAGCGGTTGCGCGTGGGCGGCGAGCAACTTCATCCCGGGCAAGGCGTTCACCAAGATCGCCGACGCGCTCATCGCCCTGGACGCCGCGCTGCGGACCGGCGTGGGCGTTGCCGATGCCTACAAGGCCCTGAAGAACCTGGACATCGACCCCGGTTCGCTTGCGGCCCTCGAGCGGCAGGCCAACATCGTCGAAGACGCACTGTCAAGCTGCCGCGTCAACAGCTTCCCGGCCGACACGCCTGTGCTGATGGCGGACGGAACCCGTCGGCAGATCAGCTCAGTTCGAGAGGGCGACCTGGTCCTAGCGACGGATCCCGAGACCGGTGTCCACGCGCCGCAGCCGGTGACGAATACGTTCCGGCACGGCACTCGGCGCCTCGTCGATGTCTCCCTCGTCGGCGGCACCAGCCTGACCAGCACCGCCGGACACCGGATATACGTGGACGGGCGAGGATGGACGTTCGTCGCCGACCTGCGGACCGGCGATCGGCTGCGCCAGCCGGACGGCACGTCCCGTGTCGTCAGCGCGCTGCACGACCGGTCAGGTCTGGCACCCCACGCGGTCTACGACCTGACGGTCGACAAACTGCACACCTTCTACGTGGGTACTGAGGGGACGGCGGGCGCTCGGACAACAGATGTCCTGGTCCACAACTGTCTGAACCTGCGCCTGCACGAGAACGACCGCGGTGCCCATACCATCAAGGACCACGTCGAAACCACTCCGCAGAAGGCGACCAACAAGGCCAAGGACGATATTGCCAAGAACCCCAACAGCCCTGGGATGACCGGTGTCTGGAAGGATCTGGACACGGCCCAAGCCGCCGTCGACGAGGCGATGAAGAAGTGGCTGACGGGCATGTCCCCGAAGCAGAACAAGGCGAACCGGAAGCGGCTCGACAACTGGGTCCAGGCAACCCCGAAGGATTCCGAGAGCGCCGCACACCTCTTCTCGTTCGACGTGACGCTCGACGACACAGCGTCTCTGGGTACCGTCTACCACCACACCGGTGACAGCTGGCCGGCCCAGAACATCGTGTCCATCACACTCAAGAGGTCCGCACACAAACCCGGCTACATGGTGTACACCTCGTACCCCAAGGGAAAGAAGCCCACCACGTGACGGCGGACCGGCAAGACATCTGGGTCGACTTCGGGATCAGCGGGCTCACCAAGTGGTTCGCCGGCCCCTGGGCCAGCGAGGCAACGCCGGAGGAGATCGTCACAGGCGCCGCGGACTGGGGGGACGGGGTCTACGCGGCCACTCTCGTGGAGGATGCTCTCCGTCTTCTGGAATCACCGCTGCCAACCCGGATGATCGAACTCCTGTGGCGGTCGGCGATCGGACTTCCGTACGACCCAGATGGCGTGTGGCTTGACGGGCGCGCATGGCTGCGCGACATCGTCCGGATCTCCGTCGATCGGATTCACCGCGACGAGCCGACCTTTTCTCCTGTTTCGCCGCCGCCCTCCGTGGACGGGCCACTGAAGCAGGAGATCCTCGAGGAGATCCGCGAGGTCACGCCCAGGCTGGAGGACGCAGTCCGCGTCGGCGGGGCGGAGGTGGTGGCCGCGCTTGAGCAACTGGTCGTCGAGGTCGATCCCGACCTAGGGTTCCGATTCTTCCTGCGGGTTCTCAAGGCACACTTGGTTCCCGTCACGGAGTCCCAGTACGACCGGTACCACGTACTCGGCGAGCGCCTTGGCTATCACGAGTTCGTCGTCGACGACGGAACGCTGCAGTCCGTTCCCGACCCGGACTGACGGACGCCTGCGCACTGCTCGACCCGGAGGGCCCGTATTCCTGTCACAGGGGGTGCGGGCCCGCAGTCCCTACATCAAGGGGCCCGCCGGTGCGCCGCTAATGGCGGGGGAATCTCAGACGGACGCTTCAAGGAAGTGATGGCCTGAGGCCGCTTCTTCCGGCGCGGCAACCTGTAGACCTCTCCGGCGTCGATCTTCGGGTGACAGCATCCCCGCACTAGTGGCCCAAGCGCTATGCCAGCACCGCTCGTACGGCTTGGGCTACTGCAATGCCCCTTCGCCCCCTGCGGGGACAGCGAGACGTCACGACGAACTTCTCTGATGGGCTGCCAGGCCCGGCCCACGTCCGGACACGCTCCCGCCAGACCGATAGCGTGCCTCCTTGACGGGTGGCTCAGATCGGAAGTATCTGTCCGATTGGTGATCACTGATGCGGTGTGGGACCGGATCGAGCCGCTGATGTCGGCCGATCCTTTTCCGGGCAACAGTGGGCCAACCATCGCCGGACTCTGTCAGCCAGCGCGTGGAAGTACCGCGCCCCGCTCGTCCTGGCGCCAACGCGCCGGGCTTCGGGGCAGTCATGGCCGGAATCCGGATCCTGCGAAGCGGACTCGGCAGGCCGACGGATGAAGATGGAAGCGATGGGGGTATCCCTCACCTGAAGCGTGTTGGGCGCTGTCAGTCGGGGGGGGCGATGTGGTGGGTGGAGATCTGAGAAGCGGGCAGCGATCTCCTGACATCGTTGGATTCGGCGCATTGAATGTTGACTACATTGCCAGTGCCTCCCGGTTATCGACGCGGATGGCCGAGCAGGTATCGGAGTCAACAGCCCGGTTCGAGTGGAACACCGAAGGCCCGGTCGACGAAGCGACGATCAGGAAGGCCATGGAGCGGCTGGGCGCGTCGTCTCTCGACGCCTCACTGGGCGGGTCAGCCTGGCTGACGATGTTCACGCTGGCGCAGATGCGCCTCGGTCTGCGTCTCGGCTACGTCGGTGTTCTTGGGCGGATTGAGACGGCAGGGCTGTCCTTTGTTCGGCAGATGGACCTTCTGGGTATTGACCGGCGCTGGGTGGCCCGCTATTCGCACCGGTTATGTGGCATCTGTCTGTCCTACCTTGAGGACGTCGAACGGGTGATGCTCACCCATCCCGGCGCGAACTACCTGATGGCCGAGCACTTACAGAAGCATGGCGACCAAATCGCGCAGTACCTGGCACGGGCGCGGCTGGTGCACGTCACATCCTTCCTGGACCCGGTGACGCCGCAGTTGATGCTCGGCGTGCTGCGCCAGGCGCGGGGTCTGAACCCCGCTCTGCGGATCAGTTTCGACCCTGGCTATGACTGGGCGGCGCACCGTACCGAGGCCATTGACGGCATCCTCGCCGAGAGTGAGCTGCTGTTCGTCAATCACCGCGAGTTCAAGGTACTGGGCTGCTACGCGCCTGGTGAGACCGACGAGGTCCTCTCGCACAGAGTGTTGGCACGCTGCGCTGCGGGTTGCACGCTGTTCGTCACCAAGCGGTACGACGCGGTCGAAGTCTTCCGGTCCACCGGCGGCGGGATCCTCCGACAGCGGTTTCAGCTGCGGCGGCCGCTGCGGGAGACGGATCTGGAGGACGCCACGGGAGCTGGGGACGTGTTCTCCGCGTCGGTGCTGGCGGCGCTGGCATCCGGGCGGCTGCAGGTGGAGTTGGGCTCTTTCCTGGGTCTCAGCTTGGCGCGTCATCGGGTGGCGCACCAGCATCTTCCGGCCAGGGCGGTGCCTGCTCTGGGTCCGGATGGGTTTCTGCAGTCCGGGGAGACGCCGGTCAGCCCGCCAAGTCAGCCACGTGCTGTGCTGGTGACTCACGACGGGGGAAGCCAGTGGGAGGCTCTCCACCGTTTTCTCCAGGAAGACTGCCGCCTGGTGGTCCACTCGCTGGGTACGGTCGCACAGGGGGGCGTCGACTCACTGGCGCTGCATGAGCAAGTGGTCCGCTGCGGCTTTGCGGTGTGTGTGCTGTCGGCCGGCCGTCTCATGGAGGGCGGGCAGCGCCGCGCGAACGAGGAGGTTGTTCACCGAGTCGGCATGTTCCAGGGGTACTACGGCTTCGGGCGGGTGGCGATCCTGGCTGAAGAGGGCTGCGAGCCCTGGTCCAACAACGCCGGCCTGGTCCGAATGGATTTCACACCTGGCCGCATAGACAGCGTTTTTGTGGAGCTGGAAAGAATGCTGGCCCGCGAGGGATTCCTGGGACCAGGGAGGCGACGGAGTGACCGGTAAGCAGCATGGTGGGCCTGAGGCGGCCTCGCGGGGTGGCTTTGCCCTGGATGTTGTTGGTATAGGTGCATTAAATCTCGACTACCTCTCCTACTCAGACACCGCAGCCGGTGTTCACGATGTTTGGGTACCGCTGAGTGACAGGATCGCCGAGCTGATCGATGACGGGCGCCCGGCCCCTGAGTGGGGCACCGAGGCTGCGGTCGATGAGGCCACCGTGTACGCGGCCCTGGAAGCGGCCAATCCTTCGGCCCTGCAGACCTCCCTTGGGGGGTCGGCCTACAACGCCATCTACGCCCTTGCACAGATGCACCTCGATCTGCGCCTGGGGTACGTCGGCGTGGCGGGCCGCGTGCCTGGGCCGGGCCTTTCCGCTGTCCAGCAGTTCGAGACCCTCGGGGTCGACCACTCCTTTGTCTTCCGTGACGACGATCATTTGTGCGGCGTCTGTTTCGCCTTCACTGAGAACGGTGAACGCACCCTGCTCACTCACGCGGGTGCCAACGCCGCCATGGCCGATCACATCGACTCAGCCTTCGACGAGTTGGTCGCCTACCTCGCCACCGCGCGGGTCATCCATGTCACCTCCTTCCTGGATGACCGCACGCCAAGCCGGCTTCTGGCCGTCCTGGAGGCTGTCAAACAGGCCAGTCCCGCCACGCTGATCAGCTTCGATCCCGGTCACGTGTGGAGCCACCAGCCCACGCCAGAGATCGAGGTCATGGTGGCTTTGTCGGACTTTCTCCTGCT
>NZ_JBHUQX010000530.1:0-5375 GCF_042674225.1 Streptomyces sp. NPDC056948 | reverse complement strand
GACCAGCAGATAGCGCAGGGTGCCGGCGTTCGACTCGCCGGCGATCGCGTCGCCCGCGACGACCCCGATCGCCATCGGCAGGAAGAACGGGAGGGTGGCGGCCAGGGCGGTGAAGACGAGGAACAGGCCGTTGTTGGTGATCTGCGAGATGAAGGCCGGCCCTCCGCCCCCGCCACCGCCGGGCGACGAACCGTCACCCGTCTCTATCTTGATGGCGATGCCGACCAGGACGGGCACGCCCGCCAGTACGGCCAGCAGCGCGAGGGTGCGCCAGCGCCGGAAGGTCGTGGTGAGCTCGCTGCGCAGCAGCCCGAAGGTCCACAGCGGACTCACCGGACGTACGGCCCCCACGGTGTCAGCCTGCGACATCGAAACCCTCCCCCGTCAGCGCCACGAACGCGTCCTCCAGCGAGGCCCGTTCGACCGTGAAGCCCCGCACCCGCACCCCGGCCGTCACCAGCGCGGCGTTCACGTCGGCGAGGTCGCGGTCCGGGGGCTCGCCGGTCACCCGGTCGTCGGTGACGACGACGTCGCCGACGCCCTGTTCCTTCAGCACCCGGGCCGCCTCCGCCGGGTCCGGCGTGGTCACCACGAGCCGGCCGCGTGCCCCGGCGGACAGCTCGGCGACCGGGCCCTGCGTGATCAGGCGGCCCTGGGCCATCACGGCCGCGTGCGTGCAGACCTGCTCGATCTCGTCGAGCAGATGGGAGGAGAGGAAGACGGTCGTGCCGTCCGAGGCCAGCTCCCGTATCAGGGCGCGGATTTCGCGCATGCCCTGCGGGTCGAGGCCGTTGGTCGGCTCGTCGAGCACGAGCAGCCGGCGCGGCTGGAGCAGGGCGGCCGCGAGACCCAGGCGCTGTTTCATGCCCAGTGAGTACGCCTTGGCCTTCTTGCCCCCCGCGGCCGTCAGGCCCACCCGGTCCAGGGCGGCGGCGACCCGGGCCCGTCGGGTGCGCGGATCGGCGGCCGGGTCGGCCGAGTCGTACCGGATGAGGTTGTCGCGGCCGGAGAGGAAGCCGTAGAGGGCCGGGCCCTCGATGAGGGCGCCGACGTGCGGCAGCACGGCGCGGGTGGCCCGAGGCATGGGCTGCCCGAGGACCCGCGCCGTGCCGGAGGTGGCCTCGATGAGGCCCATCAGCATGCGGATGGTGGTGGTCTTGCCGGAGCCGTTGGGGCCGAGGAAGCCGAAGACGCTGCCCGCCGGGACGGTCAGGTCGAGACCGTCGACGGCGAGCTGTCCGCCGCGGTAGCGCTTGGTGAGCGCGCGGGTGGCGATGGCCGGTTCCCCGGCCGCGGCATCCGCGCCGCTCGGCTCCGGCTCCGTGGCGGACGGTTCGCCCATCGGCTTCCTCGTTCTCTCGACGTCCTGTGGTGCTCTCGACGTCCCGTGGTGCTCTCGACGTCCTGTAGCGGTACGGGACTTACTTCCCGGCGTCGGCCGCCTTCACGAGCGCGTCCTTGGTGACCAGGCCGACGTAGACCTTGCCGTCGTCCGTGATCAGGGCGTTGACCAGACGGGTCGAGAAGACCGTGCCCGAGCCGAACTTGCCGGTGACCTTGTCGCCGAGCGAGTTCATGAAGCCGCCGAGGTCGCCGCCGGCCTCGCCGGAGGGCACGCCCTCGCCGCCGGTGTCGAAGGTGGCTATGGAGTTCCAGCCCTCGCCGATGGTCTTCATGCCGTCGAGACCCTTGCCGAGGTCCTCCTCGGACTTCGGGGCGTGCCGACGGGCCTCCCCCTTGTCGAAGCCCTTCTCGGCGCCCTTCTCGGAGGCCTTCTCCTCGGTGACCTTCGCCCCCTTCGGCGGGGTGAAGTCGAAGGTCGACGCGGCCGGCTTGGCGAAGCTGACCTGGGTGAAGCCCGCGTCGACGACGGCGGAGCCGCCGCTCGCCGGGGTCAGCGTGAACTTCAGCGGCGTGCCCGTCTTCGCGTCCACGGCCACGGTGATCGCACCGACCGTCGAGCCGGACTGCTTCGGCTTGATGAGCAGCTTGTAGGCGTCCCGGCCGGCGACCTGGGCGGTGCCGTCCACGGTCACGGAGGTCGTGTCGTCGGCGGCCTTGAGGGCCTCCTCGGCGAAGTCCTTCGGCGTGGCCGGCGGCTGCTGGTCCTTGCCGCTCTCGGAGGCCGTGCCGTGGTGGACCTCGTTCGACTTGCTGTCGTAGGCCCAGACGTCCTTGCCGTTGTGGACGATGCTGTACTCGGCGGCGTTCTCCAGCAGCGACAGCTTCTGCTTGTCCGGGCCGTCGGCCGCGACGCGCAGGGTGTGCGTGCCGGAGGCCAGTTCGGTGAGCTTGGCGGTCGGGTCGGCGGAGGAGCCGCCCTCGCCCTGGCTCGCGGCACCGGACATCAGGCTGCTCTCCAGCCCGCCGAGGTCCGGGAGCCCGAGGTCCGTGCTGATCTTCACGGTGCCGGACAGCCGCTGGACGTCCGACTTCGCGATCTTCTCGATGAGCTGCTGTGCTGTGATCTTCGGGAGGTCGGGGTCACCGGAGTCGGCGAGGGCGGGGACCAGCCCGATCGTCGCGGCCGCCACTCCCATCACCGTGATCGGTACGACGTACCGCGCGGCCTTGCGCCGTCCGGAAGGCTGCTCGTCGACCTCCCCGGCGGTCGTGCTGTCGTCGGATGCGTACGGTGCCATGTGTGCCCTACCTCCGTGGTCGGCGGCGGCTGTCCGTGTCTTCCACGCACTCGTCCCTGAGCCGCCATTCTCACCCGAACAGGTGAGGAGTGGTGTTTTCCGTGGTGTCCATCTGACCAAATCGGCCAGAGAAATACGTCAGACCCCGGACTCAACTCCACGTACTGCTGGGGTATGACACGGAGGGGCGACTCCTCCCCCGACCCGTAGGGGACGGGGGCCACTTCGGGCCACGCTTCGGGGCTAGCCCGCCCGGTGCACCACCGCGTCGCACAGCTCCACGAGTGCCGTCTTCGCGGCGCACTCGGGCAGGGGGGCCAGCGCCGAGCGGGCCTCCTGGGCGTAGCGGACGGTGTCCTTCCGGGCCTGTTCCAGCGCCGAGTGGGCGCGCAGCAGGCGCAGGGCCTCGGCGTGCCGTTCGTCGTCGGTGAGGTCGGAGTCCAGCAGCTCGCACAGGGCGATGTCGTCCGCGAGCCCGAGCCGGGCCGCCCGCTCGCGCAGCCGCAGCACCGGCATCGTGGGGATGCCCTCGCGCAGATCGGTGCCGGGCGTCTTGCCGGACTCGTGCGAGTCGGAGGCGATGTCCAGGACGTCGTCCGCGAGCTGGAAGGCGACGCCGAGCCGCTCGCCGTACTGGGTCAGCACGTCCACGGTCGTCTCGTCGGCGCCGGACATCATGGCGCCGAACCGGCACGACACCGCCACCAGCGAACCGGTCTTGCCGCCCAGCACGTCCAGGTAGTGGTCGACGGGGTCGCGGCCGTCCTGCGGTCCGGCCGTCTCCAGGATCTGCCCGGTCACCAGCCGTTCGAACGCCTCGGCCTGCACCCGCACCGCCTCCGGACCGAGGTCGGCCAGGGTGTGCGAGGCGCGGGCGAAGAGGAAGTCGCCGGTGAGGACCGCGACGGAGTTGTCCCAGCGGGTGTTCGCGCTCGCCACCCCGCGGCGCACCGTCGCCTCGTCCATCACGTCGTCGTGGTACAGCGTGGCGAGGTGGGTCAGCTCCACGACGACGGCAGACGGCACGATCCCGGGCGCGTACGGGTCACCGAACTGGGCGGAGAGCATCACGAGCAGCGGACGGAACCGCTTGCCGCCGGCCCGCACCAGATGCTGGGCGGCCTCCGTGATGAAGGGCACCTCGCTCTTGGTGGCCTCGAACAAGCCTTCCTCGACAGCCGCCAACCCGGCCTGGACATCGGCTTCCAGAGCCTGGTCCCGCACGCTCAGCCCGAACGGCCCGACGTCGGTCACGAGGGGTCTCCTGTCTGCTGTGTCTGCCGGTGATTACGCGGATTGTCGATAGGTCGCTGCCATCACTCGAGTCAGCGTATCCGGTCACGTTTCGATCACCGCCAGCGCCCATGGTTACAGGCCGGGCGGTATCTGATCACGACCGTTATGTTTTCGATCGGGCCATAAGAACAGACATTTGTCGACTTACCAGTCGATAGTTAGATATTCACGATTTGCCATGACGATTGAGCAAATTCCCATTGACGGTAATTGCCCCACAGGCTCGTGATCAGTGAGTTGAATCACGTTAACCCCTTTGCCACGCTCCCCCGACATCGACCCGTACCCCCTTCAGCCGAACGCCAGTTGAGCCTTGGCTCTCGCAAAGGATCAAGTGGACCAAACACCCCCGACCAAGGTCAACCGCGCGATATGTGACTCCGGTGCTTGTTCCCGACATGTGCTGTCGCATACGTTCCCGGCCTGTCCGGCGGACGCCGAATCCTGCCACCGCCCGGACCCCCACATGAACCGATCACTCACGCAGGGCAGGAGCGGGGGACCCAGGTAAGTCGCCGGTCCGCACAGCGGCACGGCTCGGGGTGAAGCCGCGCACGGCAGTACATCGCCGTACGCGGCCGGGCACCTCCCGGCCCGAACCCGACAGCTCACCTCGCAGGCGCCGGAGAGGAACATCGCCATGGCCGGACGAGGCAAGCACCGTCGCCCCAGAACCAACCCGCTCTCCCGAGGTGTCGCCATCGCAGGCACCGGCGGAGCGGCACTCACCCTCCCGCTCCTCGGAGCCACCTACGCGAGCGCCGCCGAGGCGCCGCAGAGCGCACCCGCCGTCGCACAGTCCCTGCCCCAGGCGGCCCAGCCCAAGTCGCTCACGTACACCGTGACCAAGGGCGACACGCTCTACCGCATCGCGGACAAGTACGACGTCTCGGGCGGCTGGAAGAAGCTCTACAAGGACAACCGCTCCGCCATCGGCGACGACCCCAAGCTGATCCACCCGGGCCTGAAGCTGAAGGTGTCGACGACCAAGGCGGCCGCCGCCCCGAAGAAGGCGACCAAGTCGTCCGCCCCGGCCAAGCCCGCCGGCGGCGTCGCCAAGGCCACCCAGGCCTCCGCCAAGACCTACGCCGACAACCTCGACGGATGGATCCGCGAGGCGCTGGACGTCATGGCGCAGAAGGGCATTCCGGGGTCGTACGACGGCATCTACCGCAACGTCATGCGCGAGTCGTCCGGCAACCCCCAGGCGATCAACAACTGGGACTCCAACGCCGTCAAGGGCACTCCGTCCAAGGGCCTGCTCCAGACCATCGACCCGACCTTCCAGGCCTACCACGTGGACGGCACGTCGTGGGACCCGTACGACCCGGTCGCCAACATCACCGCGGCCTGCAACTACGCGGCCGACCGCTACGGCTCGATCGACAACGTCAACGGCCCGTACTGAGCCGTCCCGCCCAGCAGTCGCTCGAGGAC
>NZ_JBHUQX010000529.1:0-5414 GCF_042674225.1 Streptomyces sp. NPDC056948 | reverse complement strand
GTGGGACCTTCACCCGATGGGCGCCCGAGCGGACAAGAACCGTACTGGAGCGGCTCGTTGCCACTCCCGAGGCCGGTCTCGATCATCTGGTGGTCGCCGGCGCGGAGGAGCGCCGGATGCTGCTGTCCCTCGGGGGAGCGCCGGTGGCCCGCCCGTCGTCCTCGCTGCACGATCTGATCGTGCGGACGGCCGAGCTCCACCCCTCGCGGGTGGCCGTCACCGCCGGGGACGAGTCGCTGACCTACACGGAACTCCTCGCCCAGGCACGCGCGTTCGCGGACCGGCTCAGGGCCGAGGGCGTCCGTCGAGGCGATGTGATCGGAGTGAGTACCTGGCGCTCCGTGGAACTCCCCGGGGTGCTGCTGGGCATCCTGCTGGCCGGCGGTGCGTATCTGCCGCTCAGCCCCGAGGCACCGCCCGCCCGGCTCCGGACCATGATCGAGACGGCTTCCGCGCGGATCGTCGTATGCGCCGAAGAGGCCGCGGGAAAGGTGCGGCAGGCCGCGCCGGACGTGACCTCGCTGACCCTGTCCGGCGTACGGCTGTCAGGGCCGCCGCCCTCCGCCTGGCCCGGCCCCGGAACGGCAGACGGGGTCCAGGCCCGGGCGGACGACCCGGCGTATGTCCTGTTCACCTCCGGCTCTACCGGGCGCCCCAAGGGCGTCGTCGTTCCGCACGGCGCCATCGTCAACCGTCTGCTGTGGATGCAGGACCACCTCCGTCTCGACGGATCGGACATCGTCCTCCAGAAGACCCCGTTCGACTTCGACGTGTCCGTGTGGGAGTTCTTCTGGCCGCTGCTCGTCGGGGCCCGCCTCGCGATGGCCCCGCCGCTCGCGCACCTCGATCCCGAGGAGATGGCCGAGACCATCGTCCGGGAGGAGGTCACGGTCGCCCACTTCGTGCCCTGCGTCCTGGAGCAGTTCCTGCGGGAGCCGCGGGCCGGGGAGTGCACCCGGCTGCGCCGGGTGGTGTGCAGCGGTGAGGTGCTGCCGCCCGCGCTGGCGAACCGGGCGGCCTCGATGCTGGGGGCCAGTGTGCACAACCTCTACGGACCCACCGAGGCCGCGGTCGACGTGACAGCCTGGGACTGCCGTACACCCGAGCCGGGCCCCGCCGTACCGATCGGCGGTCCGATCGACAACGTCAGTGCCTACGTGCTGACTTCGAACGGTGAACCCGCGCCCTTCGGAGCGGTCGGCGAGCTCCATCTGGCCGGGGTCTGCCTCGCCTCGGGGTATGCCGGTGCTCCGGATCTCACCCGCGAGCGGTTCGTTCCCGACCCCTTCGCGACCGGGCCGGGCGGACGGATGTACCGCACGGGCGACCTCGTGCGATGGTCCACCGCGGTGTCGTCAGCCGACGGCCGCGCGGTCCTCGACTACCACGGGCGGATGGACCAGCAGATCAAGATCCATGGGGTGCGGATCGAGGCGGGGGAGGTCGAGCACGTGCTCGACCAGCATCCGAAGGTGCGGGCGAGCGCGGTCGTGAAGACCGAGGCGCCCGGCGGGGACCGGCTGGTCGCCTGTCTCGTCGTCGACCCAGACGACCCGCCCGGCCGGGCGGAGCTGCGCCGTCACGCCCTGGCCCATCTCACCCCCGCCATGGTCCCGACCCGGTTCACCGTCCTCGACCGCTTTCCGATGACCGCCAGCGGCAAGATCGACCGGTCGAGGCTGCGCGAGCTCGGTCGGCAGGGCGGCTCCGCACCACAGCAGGAGGCCTTCCCGGCATGAGCTCCGTTCTCTTTCCGCTCGACCCCGGTAGCCGGCAGCAGGAGCCGGCGTCCGGACTCCCGCTCGTGGCCGTGCCGCACGCGGGCGGGACCGCGCACGCCTTCCGCGGCTGGACGACACCGGCCCGGAACCGGGGGATCGAGGTGTTCGGCACCCGCACGGCGGCGCCCGCCGCAGGCTCCCCGGCCCCGAGTGTCCGGGACCGGGCCCACCGACTGGCCCAGTCCCTGGCCGAACTCGGTGAGCCCTACGTCCTGGTGGGCCACAGCCTCGGCGGACTCATCGCCGCGGAGGCGGTCCTGCGTCTGGAGCAGCACCATCCCCAGGCAGTCCCCGCGCTGCTCGTCGTCTGCGCCACCAACCCGCCCCACCTGCCCCGACCCATGCCCGTGCCGAACGGGACCGAGGCGGAAGCGGTGGACTTCCTCCGCGGGGCGGGCGGCACACCGGCGGACGTGCTCGAAGACCGCGGCATGCGCGAACTGGCCGTCGCGATGCTCCTCAACGACCTCGCTTCGCTGCGCGGCTTCGCATGGGACGGCCGTCGTCTCACCACCCCCACCGTCGTGTACGCGGGCCGCACCGACCCGCTCGCCCCGCCCGAGTCGCTCGCCCGCTGGACGGGCGCCGCCGAGTCGGTGACGACCCGGGACTTCGACAGCGGTCACTTCTTCCCGCACGACCGGACGGCGGAGGTGCTCGACGCGATCCGGCTCGATCTCGCCGCCCGCGACGCACCCCAGGTCATCGGTCGCCCCCACCACGCCCACCGGCCCTGACCTCTGGAGCTCCTCTATGTCCCGCATCGAGACGCCGCTGTCCTACGGCCAGCAGCGCATCTGGTTCGTCGAGCAGGTCGCGCCCGGGAACGTCGCCTACATCAACCCCGACGTCAGGATTCTGCGCGGTGCGCTCGAGGCCGACGCGCTCGGCGCCGCCGTCCGGACGGTCGTCGAGCGGCACGACGCCCTGCGCACCAGGATCACCCCCGCGACCGGCGGTCAGGAGCCCATGCAGTGGGTCGAGCCGCAGGCCGGACAGCCACTGGAAGTGGTGGAGATGTCCGCCGAGGACCTGTCCACCGACGCACTGCGGCCGGACATCGAGGCCTTCGTACGGGAAGCCGCCGGGCGGCCCTTCGACCTGGCGTCCGAGTCACCCATGCGCGCCTACCTGCTGCGCTGGAACCCCACGCTGCACGCGCTGGTCGTGATCGGGCACCACATCGCGCTGGACGGCTGGTCCCTGACCAATGTCATCGAGGAGATCGCCCTCTTCTACAACCGCGAGGTCGGCGCCACTGACCAGAAACCCCGGGAAGTGAAGGTCCAGTACCCCGAGTTCGCCGCATGGCAGCGGGAGCACCTCGACGAGGACCGGATCCGGGAGGAGACCGAGTTCTGGCGCGGCTACCTCGAGGGAGCCCCCGCGGAGATCGAGCTGCCCTGGGACCGTCCGCGCCCCGAACGCCGTGACATGACCGGCTCCATGATCAACGTCGTACTGCCCGACGAGATCCACGACGCGGCCCGGCAGCTCGCGTCCACGGCACGCTGCACCCTGTACATGGTGCTCGCGGCGGCGCTGTCCGTGGTGCTCACCAGGTACTCCGACCAGCGGGACGTCGTGCTGGGCACGCCGGTCGCCGGACGGACCAGGACGGAGTTCGAGTCCACCGTCGGACTCTTCCTGAACCTGATCTCGGTCCGGGTCCAGGTCGACGACGAGGCCTCCTTCCTGGATCTGCTCAAGTCCACCCGCAGCTCCAGCCTGAAGGCGATACAGCACCAGGAACTCCCGTTCGACCAGGTCCTCCAGGGCCTGTCGGTGCAGCGGCAGGACAATGTGTCGCCGGTCTTCCAGGTCTCGCTGTCCGTCGCCAACCTGCCCGACCTGCCCTTCGAACTGGCCGGTCTGGAGCCGACCGAGCACATCTGGGTCGAGCTGAGCGGCGCGCGGTACGACCTGACGACCACCTTCGTGCCCGAGGCCGGCGGCCTGCGACTGCGGCTCCAGTACGACACGGCCCGCTTCGACGAGAGCACCCTGCGCACCCTGGTCTCCCACCTCGGCCAGGTCCTGCTTCAGACGGCCGGCACCCCGTCGGTGCGGGTGGCGGACCTCGACCTCGCCTCCGAAGAGGAGAAGAACCGGGTGGGCGAGTTCTCCGGGCTGGGCACCGTCGAAGCCGCCGCCCGGCCCGTGCCGGACGTCCTGACGCGGTTCGGTCAGGCAGTGCGGGCCTCGCCCGACCGGATCGCGGCACGAACCGCGGACGACACCCTGACCTTCCGGCAACTGGACCGGGAAGCCGACTCGTTCGCCGACGCACTGGCCGCCGACGGCATCGGCCGCGGCGATGTGGTCGCGGTCCGTCTGCCGCGCGACCTCGACTTCCTGACCACCGTGCTCGGCGTCTGGAAGCTGGGCGCGGTCTTCCTCCCGCTCGACGCCGCGCACCCCGCCCAGCGGATCGCCTACATCCTCGACAACGCCAACGCCCGGCTGGTGGTGACCGACGAGGACACGGACGCGATGGCGGGGGTCCGCACGGTGAGCCCGGCCGGTCTGCGGGGTCGTACCGCCGAGCGGGCCGCCCGCCCGGAGGCCGAGGCCGAGATGACCGCGTACATCATGTACACCTCGGGATCCACGGGTGATCCCAAGGGCGTGGCCGTCGCCCGCACCGCGCTTTCCGCCTTCTGCGAGGCAGCGGTCGACCTCCTCGGGTTCACCTCCGACGACGTCTCGCTGAGCCTGACCACCACGTCGTTCGACATCTCCCTGCTGGAGTACCTGGTTCCGCTGCTGGCCGGCGCCTCGGTCCACCTGCTTCCGGAGGGAGCGACCGACCCGGCGGCGGTCGGGCGGGCACTGGCGACGACCCCACCGGTGACGTACGTCGGTGGCACTCCCACCGTGTGGAAGTCCCTGCGCGAGGCGGGCGTCGAGGTCACCAACGGCACCAAGCTGATGCTCGGCGGCGAACCGCTGCCCGGCGAGTTCGCCGCCTACCTGGACGGACGCGGGCTCGCGTACTGGAACTTCTACGGACCGACCGAGGCCACGGTCTACTGCACCGTCCAGAGCTCCGACGGGGACGGGAAGGCCCAGGCCGCACCGGTCGAGACGACCTCCTGCGTCGGCGCCCCCTTCGGCCTCAACCGCGCCTACGTCCTGGACGCGTCCTACCGGCCCTGCCCGGTCAACGTACCCGGCGAGATCTTCCTGGCAGGCCCCCAGGTGGCCCAGGGCTATGTGGGGCAGCCGGAGCTCACCGCCAGCCGCTTTCCGCTCGACCGGATTGCGGCGGACGGATACCGCCGCTATCGCACCGGGGACGCGGGGCGCTGGGACGCCCAGGGACGGCTGCGCTTCCTGGGGCGGCTCGACACCCAGGTCAAGGTACGCGGCTTCCGGGTCGAGCTGGAGGAGATCGAGAAGCGGCTGGCGGAGTGCCCCGGCGTCGCCGACGCGGTCGTCGGCGTCGATCCGGAGACCGCCGACCGGCTGATCGCCGGCATCATCCCCGAGGGCGACGCCCTGCCGGAGGCGGCCGAACTGCGCGAGCAGCTCTCCCGGACGCTGCCCCCGTACATGATCCCGTCCCTCTACGTCAGGCTGGACGCGCTGCCGATGTCGGCCGCGGGCAAGCTCGACCGGCGCGGCCTGGCC
>NZ_JBHUQX010000528.1:0-5468 GCF_042674225.1 Streptomyces sp. NPDC056948 | reverse complement strand
GCGGAGAAGACGGCCGTGGCCAAGAAGGCCGCTGTCGGGGAGGCCGCGGAGAAGAAAGCCGCGGTCAAGAGGGCGAAGGCCGCCAAGGCCGTCGCCGCTGAGAAGGGCGTCGAGGCCGAGGGCGTGCGCGCCGGAGGCAAGAGCACCACCACGAAGAGCGCGGCCGGGAAGGGCACTGCCCGGACCGGCGCGGTCACACAGGACAAGGCCGGGAACAGAACGGCCAAGAAAGCGGGCGCGGCCGAGGCCGCGACGCAGACGGGAGCGACCACGGTGGGTGCGAAGAAGACTCCTGGCACGGCGACGGCGGCCAAGACCGCCGTTCCGAAGGCACGGGTCGCCGCGGCGGAGCCCGGTGAGCTCGCGGTACGCCCTGGTGAGGACCCCTGGACGGAGGCGGAGGTCGAGGAGGCGCGTGCCGAGCTGACGTCCGAGGAGACCCGGCTGAGTGAGGAGATCACGTCGTCGGAGCGCTCGCTCGCCGGTCTGATGCGCGACTCCGGGGACGGCGCGGGCGACGACCAGGCGGACACCGGCACCAAGAACATCACCCGCGAGCACGAGCTGGCCCTGGCCGCCAACGCGCGCGAGATGCTCATCCAGACCGAGCGCGCCCTGGACCGCCTCCACTCGGGCACCTACGGCCTGTGCGAGACCTGCGGCAACGCCATCGGCAAGGCCCGGATGCAGGCCTTCCCGCGGGCCACGCTGTGCGTGGAGTGCAAGCAGAAGCAGGAGCGCCGTTACTGACCGGCGGCCGAATGCCGCCTGAGCACGTGGGGCCAACAGGGTGTGTCGTACCCTCGTCCTCAGTCAGGCACCTAGGTTGAGGGACTCACGTGGCAGAGGCGGAGCGCATCATCGGTACGCCGGACACACCGGACGCTGCCGGGGACGGGCAGGAGCGGCCCGAGGACGCGGCGTCGGGCGAGCGCGCCGACTCCGAGGGCACCCGGGCAGCCGGAGACCCCGGCACGGGTGAGCCGGAGCCCACGGCCGCGCAGCCCCGGGGCAAGCGCCGTATCGCGGTCCTGTTCGCTGTCGCCTTGTTCGCGTACGCCCTCGACCTGAGCACCAAGATGATCGTGGTGGCCAAGCTGGAGCACCACCCGCCCATCGAGATCATCGGGGACTGGCTGAAGTTCGAGGCGATCCGCAACGCGGGTGCGGCCTTCGGCTTCGGCGAGGCCTTCACGGTGATCTTCACCATGATCGCGGCGGCGGTGATCGTGGTGATCGCCCGGCTCGCCCGCAAGCTCTACAGCCTGCCCTGGGCGCTCGCACTCGGACTGCTGCTCGGCGGTGCGCTGGGCAACCTCACCGACCGGATCTTCCGGGCGCCGGGTGTCTTCGAGGGCGCGGTCGTGGACTTCATCGCGCCCAAGCACTTCGCCGTCTTCAACCTGGCCGACTCGGCGATCGTGTGCGGCGGCATCCTGATCGTGCTGCTGTCGTTCAAGGGGCTCGACCCGGACGGCACCGTCCACAAGGACTGACAGGCGCCGTACGGGACTGTCGGACCCGTCCGGCATACTCGACGGGTGAGCACGATTCCCGAGATCCGCACCCTGCCCGTGCCCGACGGACTGGAGGGCGAGCGCGTCGACGCCGCCATCTCCCGTATGTTCGGCTTCTCCCGGACCAAGGCGGCCGAACTCGCCGCCGCGGGGAAGGTCACGGTCGATGGGTCGGTGGTCGGAAAGTCGGAGCGTGTGCACGGCGGCGCCTGGCTGGAGGTCGAGATGCCGCAGGCGCCCGCGCCGGTTCAGGTGGTGGCCGAGCCGGTCGAGGGCATGGAGATCGTGCACGACGACGATGACGTGGTCGTGATCGTCAAGCCGGTGGGCGTCGCCGCTCACCCGTCGCCGGGCTGGACCGGGCCGACCGTCATCGGGGGCCTGGCCGCCGCCGGGTACCGGATCTCCACCTCCGGTGCCGCGGAGCGCCAGGGCATCGTGCACCGCCTCGACGTCGGCACGTCCGGGCTGATGGTCGTGGCCAAGTCGGAGTACGCGTACACCTCGCTGAAGCGCCAGTTCAAGGAGCGCACGGTCGACAAGCGGTACCACACGCTCGTCCAGGGCCACCCCGACCCGACCAGCGGCACCATCGACGCGCCCATCGGCCGCCACCCCCAGCACGATTACAAGTGGGCGGTCACCGCCGAGGGCAAGGCGTCCGTCACGCACTACGACCTCATCGAGGCCTTCCGCGCGGCGTCGCTCCTCGATGTGAAGCTGGAGACCGGCCGCACCCACCAGATCCGCGTCCACATGGCCGCCCACCGGCACCCCTGCGTCGGCGACCTGACCTACGGCGCCGACCCGACCCTCGCCAAGCGCCTCGGCCTGACCCGCCAGTGGCTGCACGCGGTGCGCCTCGGCTTCGAGCACCCCGGGGACGGGCAGTGGGCGGAGTTCTCCTGCGACTACCCGGAGGACCTGCAGAAGGCCCTGGACCAGGTCCGGGAGGAGACGTACGCATGAGCACCCCGCGGTATGCGGTGCGGGTCGTGGAGGACCCCGCCGACCGTGAGGCGTGCTTCGCGGTGCGCAAGGAGGTCTTCGTCGGCGAGCAGGGCGTGCCGGAGGACCTCGAGTACGACGCGTACGACGCGGGGGCCGTGCATGTGCTGGCCGTCCGGGAGGACGGCGTGCCGCTCGGGACCGGGCGGCTGCTGTACGGCGAGGCGGCCGTGGCGCAGACCGGAGCCGGCCCGTCCGTGGGCTGCCTCGGCAGGCTCGCCGTGACCGGCCGGGCGCGGGGCCTCGGTGTCGGGGTCGCCCTGGTGCGGGCCATCGAGGACGCCGCACGCGCGCGTGGACTCGCGGCCGTGGACCTGCACGCCCAGACGCACGCGCTCGGCTTCTACGCGCGGCTCGGCTACGAGACGTACGGGCCGGAGTATCTGGAGGCGGGCATCCCGCACCAGGGGATGCGGCGTTCGCTGTAGCCGCTCGCCGCGGGTGCCGAAACGGTTTGTCCGTGGAGTTGCGTGGCAGGCTTGAGCTCAGTCGTATGACCGTCTGCCCTCCCGGGAGCGCTGACCGTGGATCAGTTGGCCCTGTTGTTCGTGCTGCTGCTCGGGGCCGTGATCAGCGTCCCGGTCGGGGACCGGCTGCGGGTGCCCGCGCCGGTGCTGATGACGCTCCTGGGCATAGTCCTCGCGCTGCTCGAGTTCGTACCGAACGTCGAGATCCCGCCGGACCTCATCCTGCCGCTGCTGCTGCCGCCCCTGTTGTACGCCGCCGTGCGGCGCACGTCGTGGCGGCAGTTCGCGGCGAACAAGAGACCGATCTTCCTGCTGGCCGTGGCGCTGGTGTTCGTCACCATGGCCTGTGTGGCCGCCGCGGCCGACGCGATCGTGCCGGGGCTGCCGCTCGCCGCGGCGTTCGCGCTCGGCGCGCTGGTCGCGCCGCCGGACCCGGTCGCGGCGACCGCCGTGGCCGGGCAGCTCGGGCTGCCGCGCCGGCTGGTGTCGATCCTGGAGGGCGAGGGGCTGTTCAACGACGTGACGGCCATCGTCCTCTACCACGTGGCGATCGCCGCCGCCGTCAGCGGGACGTTCTCACCCTGGCAGGCCGGGCTCGATCTGGTGCTGTCGGCCGTGGTGGGGGCGGCCGTGGGCATCGCGCTGGGCTGGGGCGCCAACAAGCTGATGGAACTGCTCGGGGACGCGACCCTGCAGATCGGGCTGACCCTGCTGGTGCCGTACGCCTCGTACGTCATGGCCGAGGAGCTGCACGGGTCCGGCGTGCTCGCCGTGCTCACCACCGCGGTGTTCCTCGCGGAGTACGGGTCCGACGCCGACGACGTCATGACGCGGCTGGCCGGGCACACGTTCTGGAACATCGTCGACACGCTCGTCACCGGCGTCGCCTTCGGGCTGGTCGGTCTTGAGCTGCACAACGCCATCCGCACCGCGTCCGGCCGCTGGGGCGAACTGCTCGGGTGGGCGGCGGTGGTGGTGGCCGTCGTCGTGTTCGTACGGCTGCTGTGGCTGCTGCCGGCGACCTGGCTGACCAAACGGCTGCACGCGCGGCGGGACTACGACGAGGACATCCCGGTGAGCTGGCGCGAGACCGTGGTCATGTGGTGGTCGGGGATGCGCGGGGTGGCCTCGGTGGCGTTGGTGCTGGCCATTCCGCTGGAGACGGACGCGGGGGCGCCGTTCCCCAACCGGGACGAGCTCATCTTCATCGCGTTCGGGGTGATCGTGGCGACGCTGGTGGTGCAGGGACTGACGTTGCCGTGGCTGGTGCGGTGGCTGGGCGTGAAGGCCGACACGGACCAGGAGAAGGAACTCGCGAAGGAACTGGCGATCCGGGCGTCCAAGGCGGCGAAGCGGAGGCTGCGCGAGATCGAGGAGGAAGAGGAGCTCCCGGAAGAACTGTCCGAGCAGATGCTGCGGCGGGCCTTCGACATCGGGGTGCGGATCAGTCCCGAGGTCGCGGAGGACGAGCGGCGGGAGGCTTCCCGGGAGCGCGCGCGGCGGCTGAAGCAAGTGCGGCGGATCCAGCAGGAGATGCTGAGTGCGGCGCGGCACGAGGTGCTGGCGGCGCGGAGTGAGCCGGGGGCCGATCCGGAGGTCGTGGACCGGGTGTTGCGGCATCTTGATGTGCGGTCGATGCGGTGAGTGGTTTCCCGGCCGGGTCTTCGCCGTCGGCGGCTGACGGGTCGTAGGGTCGTCGTATGGCTCGGAATGTTGTGATCAGTGGTGGAGGGACCGGGATCGGGCTCGCGGCGGCCCGGGCGTTCGCCGCGGGCGGGGATCAGGTTCTGTTGCTCGGGCGGCGGGCCGATGTGCTGGAGAAGGCCGGGGTGCCGGGGGCGCGGACGTATGCGGCGGATCTCACCGAGCCGGCGGACGTGCGGGGTGTGGCCGCGTTCGTGGAGCGGGAGTTCGGGGCCGTGGACGTGCTCGTGCACAGCGCCGGGGGCAACGGACTGCTCGAACCGGACGCCGGGCGTGACGATCCGCTCGAGGCCGTCGCGCACAGCTGGACCGTGAACTTCCGGCTCAACACCCTGACCGCCGTACTGCTCACCGAGGCTCTGAAGCCGCGTCTCGCCGAGCCCGGTGGGCGGGTGCTGTTCCTCGGTTCCATCGCCGTCTACCGGGGATCCGGGAACGGTGCGTACGCGGCGGCCAAGGCGGGTCTGCACCCCTACGCCCATGATCTGGCCCGGCAGCTCGGGCCGCGCGGCATCACCGTGAACGTGGTCGCGCCCGGCTATGTCGAGGACACCGAGTTCTTCGGGGACGCGATGAGCGAGGAGCGGCGGGCGCGGCTCGTCGAGGAGACCTCGACCGGGCGGGCCGGGACCCCCGGTGACGTCGTCGAGACCCTGCACTGGCTGGCCTCCCAGGGTGCCGGGCACATCACCTCCCAGATCATCCAGGTCAACGGCGGCGCCGAACGCGGTCACTGACCGGCCGAGAAGGGGGGCCGCCCGCAGTACGGGCG
>NZ_JBHUQX010000527.1:0-5539 GCF_042674225.1 Streptomyces sp. NPDC056948 | reverse complement strand
GTGCGGTCGCGGTCGACCAGGTAGACCTCGGGGACCCGCAGGCCGAGCGCGGCCAGCCGTGAGTGGCTGGCCGCGAACAGGTCGAGTCCGACACCGGGCGAAAACGGATCGGTGAGGTCGCCGTCGCCCGCGGCCGCCGGCCAGTAGTTCTCCGACTCCTCCCACAGATAGGCGATCGCCGTCGCTGCGTCGTCCATCGTCAGGCGGTACACGCCCTTCGTAGTGCCGCCCGCGAGCCGCTCGACTGCCTCGAGCCGCCGCCCCCTACCCAGCGCGGCCCGCGCTGCCCCCGCCAACTGTTCCCGCGTCACTTTCCGAGGTGCCACGTTCACAACCGCCTTCCCGGCTCGACAACCGGGGCACCCTACGCGAACCACTCCTCAACGCCGAATGATTTCTTCGGACGCCTCGTCCCTCGACTGTCTGCTTCAGAACAGAACCTTGCCCAAGACCGGCGGTGACCGCCCCGCACCGGGCGCGACCTGTCATGTAGTCATCAGGAACGGCTTCTCAGCTTGTTCTTTAACCTTGGGCTGGGCCCTTGCCGTTCGGCCCGCTCGTGGGCCAGTGGCAGAGTGAGCCGGATGATCGGACGCCCTGTACACCGTTGTCATCGACTGTCCCGACCCGGATGAACTCGCCGGTTTCTACGAGAAGCTGCTATCACTCTCACGGCAGGCGGACACCGGCGACTTCGTCGTGCTCCAGAACGCGGTGGGCACTCCGGTGGTCGCCTTCCAGCGGGTGGACGATTTTCGCGTACCGCGGTGGACGGATTCCGCGCGTCCTCAGCAGATGCACATCGACGTGATGGTCATGGACCTCGATACGGCTGAGGCCCAGGTGCTCGCCCTCGGTGCGACGCTGCTGGATGGTTCGGACAAGCCGATCGGTTACCGCGTCTACGAGGACCCCGTCGGCCGTCCCTTCTGTCTGATCACTCCCGAGGGAGCCTGACCTTGCTCTCTAGGGTCCGGCGTCGAAAATGACTCGAACTGGGTCGCTCACCTGGGTATTCGCCAGACGCTGAGCTTGTCTTTTAACTCGCTGCCTCATGTGGTCCGAGGTCAGAGTGTCGGTGACCGGTGATACCTGTGGAGCGTGGATGCTGTGATTTCGGGTGCGATAGCCCTGCTGCGCGACACCTTTCCGGCCGAGGCCCGCCACTGCCCTTTGGGCTGGGAGGCGCTTCGGGCATGGGAGCGCAGGCACAGCGTGGTGTTGCCTGAGCCGTATCGCACCTTCGTGGCCGAGATCGCGAACGGTACCGACGACGGTCCGCCTGATGAGGGTGGTCTGCTGCCCGTGGGAGAGAAACCAGACAGCTGGGCCGTCTGGGAAGCGGACGGCTGGATGAGCCCGGAGCCGTTCGATGGCACCACCATACGCATGCCCGGTCAGCCCTTCCCTCTCGAGGAGGAATGGCAGTGGGAGTACGACTACTACGACCACACTCGCCACTCAACTCTGTTGCACCAGACCTACCAGCACGGCTCTGTGCTGCTGGGCAGCGACAGGGCCGGTGAGTACTGGACGCTGGTGGTGACCGGGCCGCAACGCGGTCGGGTGTGGTGGCTCAGAGACGGATGCGCCGCACCCTATGCCAGCTCCCCGTCCGATCAGCATCAGGGCGATTTCCTGCACTGGGTGAGGGACTGGGATGTCGGACAGGGCTGGTGGCGGCCCGAGTAGCACCACCTCAGGTCGCGACCTCGACCACTCGAATGGTCCCTCGAACTTGATCGTCACAACGGCAACTGCCCGACAGCGAGGCGGCCTTCGCTTGATGCTGAGCTCCGAGGTGAGACCAGGACAGGCGAAGGCCGGGGTGGGTTTGCTGCATCAAGACGGAGAGGGAGAGCCGTTCGGGGTGGCGTCGCGCTACAGGGACGACCGATTCGACTGCCTGACCGCACGCGGGGACGAACTGTTCGAGCTGGTGGACGCGTTGCTGTGTGCGGACGGGCCGGTGAGGGCGCCGGTGGACCTGACGTTGGTGGCTGAGCACCGGCGCGGGCACGGCGCCATGTATGACGCGCTGAACAGCGGGAAAATCGATATCTCCCGGCTGCGGCAGGTGCTGCCCGGCCTGCCCATGCCGCAGGCCGGCGACGGGCGCCTGGTCCTCGCAGTCGACATCTGTCACTGGCTCCGCCCGGACGCCCCGACCAGCCCGGACCGCCTCTTCTGCCACGTCTACGGCCGCAGCGGCCGGTCCTCGGATCAGTTCATACCCGGCTGGCCGTACTCGTTCGTCGCCGCCCTGGAAACGGGCCGGAGGTCCTGGTGCCAGCTCCTGGACGCCGTCTGTCTCGGTCCGGACGACGACGTCGCCGAGGTCACCGCCGCCCAGGTCCGCCGGGTGGTCGTCGATCTGATCAAGATGGGCCGGTGGCACGTCGGCGGCCGCGACATCCTGGTCATCTTCGACGCCGGATACGACGCCCCGCGCATGGCTCACCTCCTGGCCGGGCTCCCGGTGGAGGTCCTTGGGCGAATGCGCACGGATCGGGTGATGCGCAAGCCGGTCCCGGTGCCGTGGATCTCCCCGCCACAGGGCGGGCGCCCGCCAAAGCACGGCAATGAGTTCCGCTTCGCCAAGCCTGAGACCTGGGGCGAGCCCGACGCGGCGACGGTCCAGGTCACCGACCGGTACTGCACCGCCCGAGCAATGGCCTGGGACCGCATCCACCCCCGACTGACCACTCGTTCCGCCTGGATCGTCCACACAGGCGACCTCCCCGTAATCGAGGGCACCCTGATCCGCCTCCAGGTCGACCGCCTGCCCGGCACAACGACCGGCTGCCCGTCTGGTTGTGGTCCTCCGCCACCGGCCTGACCGGCGAGGACATCGACGTGCGCTGGCAGGCGTTCCTGAGGAGGTTCGACCTGGAGCACACCTTCCGGCTGATGAAGCAAACCCTCGGATGGACCCGACCGAAGCTCCGCAGCCCCGAGGCTGGCGACCTCTGGGCGTGGCTCATGATCGCCGCCCACACCCAACTCCGGCTCACTCGCGAAGCCGCGGCGGATCTCCGCCGCCCCTGGGAGCGGCCAGCCGAGCCCGCACGGCTCACCCCGGCCCGTGTCCGCCGAGGGTTTCGGAACATCCGCCAACACCTGCACTGTCCGGCCCGTGCACCGAAACCCTCAACACCCGGACCAGGAAGGCCGCTTGGGTCCAAGAATCGTCGTCCCACGAACCGCTATGACGTCGGGAAGACGACCAGACGACCCGAGAGCATCATTGAGCGCGACAGCCTCAGAGGTTAAAAGACAAGCTCAGAGGCATTCAAGCTTCCACGGTGAGGAACTGGCGTGCGCCGTTGGTGAGGTAGACGTTTGCCCAGGCACGGCCCGGTGCGTCCTTTGCAGCCAAGACCGAGTCGCGCGCTGTGCAGGCCAGGTTTGTGGGCCGGGAGTATCAGGGCGGCGCGAGCGGGTCGGCGCGCTGGCGGGCGGCGAGGATCGCGACGTCGTCCTCGTAAGCACCGTTTGCCAGGCGGGCCAGGAGCGTGTCGAGCATGTCGTCCAAAGGTCCGTCCGCCGACAGGCTCAGCGCCTCGAGCGCCTGCACCGAGATGTCGATGTCAGTACCGCGGCGTTCCACCAGTCCGTCGGTGTAGAGCAGCAGCGTGGAGCCGCAGTCGATTTGTGTGGTGAGCGATTGGTAGCCGCCGAGTCCGGTGCCGATGGGTGGGCCAGCCGGGAGCCACAGGACCTCGATGATGCCGCCGGGTCGCAGGACGGCCGGTGGCAGGTGCCCGGCGCTGGCCGCCGTGCAGGTGCCCGCTCGGGGATCCATAACCGCCAGGAGGCAGGTGGCGAGGCGGTCGAGGCCGAGTTGTGCGACCTGGCGGTCGAACTCACCGAGGATCTTGTCGATGCTCGTGCCGGAAGCGGCGATGGTGCGGAGCAGGGAGCGGTACTGGCTCATGGCGACGGCGGCCTGGAAGCCGTGGCCCATAACGTCGCCCATGACCAGCAAGGTGCGGGAGTCCGCGAGGGGAATCGAGTCGTACCAGTCGCCGCCGACGAGGACACTGCGGCCGGAGGGGAGGTAACGGGCGGCCACTTCGACAGCGGGGTGAGGGGTGCTGGGTTCGGACAGCAGTGCCTGCTGGAGTTCCAGCGCCATGGTGTGTTCGTAGCTGTATCGGCGCGCGCTGTCGATGGACAGGGCGGCCCGGTCGGCCAGCGCCTGAATGGTCATGAGGTCGTCGTCGTTGAAGGGCTGCGAGGCGCCGGCCCGTCCCAGAAGGATGATGCCGACCGGGCGGCCGGTCGCGTTCAGGGGGGCGATGAGAAGTGAGTGGATGCCGGCTGCACGGAAGAGCTTGGTTCGCTCGGGGTCCACGGTCACCTTCTGGAACAGCTCGTCCGAGGCCAGGTTGCCCAGCCAGGGCCGCCCGGTGTCCAGGCATTGCCGTGTGGCGACGCCCCGGGGGACGTCCACATGCGGTCCTGGTCCGCCCAGCTGCCGAAGTAGCCATTCCATCCCAGAGGGCGCTACCCCTCTGGCTTTGCTCAGTCGCAGGAAGCCGGGCGGAGGTGGGGGAGCACCGGTGAACTCGTCCTCGACGAGTGCTACCGCGGCCATGTCGGTCAGGGAGGGGGCCAGAAGGTCGACCAGCTCCTGGCACGTGGTTTCGACGTCGAGTGTGGTGCCGACGCGCGTGGCTGCGGCATCCAGCAGGGCGAGCCGCTGATGCGCGGTCTCCAGGTCGTCCAGATAGCGCCGCAGGCTGCTGATCTCCACGCCGATCCCGCACAGGCATGCGCCCTGGCCAGGTAGATCCACCCGGTGGTAGACCGCTCGCCAGAGCCTTTGCCCCAGCGGCGAGGACACTCCCGTCGTTCCCGAGATGGTTGCCTCCCGAGGCTGCCCGTCGGCGAGCACCTCGACCAGGACGTCGTCCGGGCTCTGGAGGTCCGGTAGCACTTCCCCGAGCGTTCGTCCCAAGAACGCGGAGGCGGGCACACCGCTGACCTTCACCCACGCCGGGTTGACGTACAGATGGCGCAGCTGCTCGTCGAGAACGGAGATGGGGGCCAGAGTCTCCTCAACAAACCGGCGCGACGGCAGGCCCTCACACTCCGGGAAGAGCCACTGCGGCATGGAGCCCTGACCGCTCACTGGTTCCCTCTCACTGTCTTCATCAAAGCCAATCCCGTCGATCAAGAAATGGTCCAAATGTTACGATATATACCCTTCTCTCGCTTACATCCCGCCGGGCGCTTTTGTTTGGGGGCATCGGGCGGGCGGTGGAGGATCCCAGCGATGTGAGGTGCGGCGGCGGATGCGGTCTTCTCGTAGCGGGTGGCGATGCCGCGCCCCCGCTGCGGGCGGTTGATGCACCGCTCGACGGTGCTGCCGCTTCGCAGGTGCACTGGCAAAACAGTGTGTGAGTCTCCGCGGGCCCATCCTCGTGTCCCACCCGAGACTGCTACCACCCTGCTACCATGCTGGTGTGACCTCCATCAAGAAGCAGACGCAGGTCCGGCTGGAAGAGGACGTGCTTGCCGCCGGCAAGGCCGC
>NZ_JBHUQX010000526.1:0-5544 GCF_042674225.1 Streptomyces sp. NPDC056948 | reverse complement strand
GTCTGGTCAATAGCTATCCGGATGGATAAATTCTTGCCCCCGCCCCCTTGCGGCACCCCTCACCCAGCCCTACCGTTTGGCATCAAACAAAGCACCGGGCGGTCCCTGGCTCCGCCGCGCCCGGCCTGCTCGCTCTCCCGCCACCCGCCTCCCCGGCCCCGTGTCCCGGAGGTGTCCCGACGTCCGCCCGAGGAGACAACGGTGAGCGCTCACGACCTTGAAGAAGTCCGCCGCCACATGGAACGGCTCGCCGCCGACGGCATCGACGTGGTCCGGGTGACCTATCCCGACCTCATCGGCACCGACCGGGCGCGCGACGTGCTGCTCGAGGAGCTGCCCCGGGCCTGCGCGCACGGTCTCGCGTTCTGCCGGGCCGTCTACCACACCAGCCCGCAGGGCGATGTGGTCCCGGTCAGCGGCGGCCTGGACGCGGGGCTTCCGGACATCTGCGTACGGCCGGACCTCGGCACGCTGGTGCCCCTGTCCTGGGAGCCGGGGGTGGCCGCCTGTCTGGGCGAGGTCGTCGACCCGGCGACCGGCGCGCCCGCCCCGGAGTCGCCCCGCGACCTGCTGCGCGCCGTCCTCGCCCGGTGTACCGAGCACGGGCTGCGGCCGGTGGTCGGGCCCGAGCTGGAGTACTTCCTGTGCGAGCCGACGCCCTCCGGCGGCTGGCGCCGCTACGCACCCGACCCGGGCGTCGTCTACACCGCGGGGCTGCGCGCCGACCCCGACAACCACCTGCTGCGCACCCTGCGCCACGTACGCGATCTGAGGGTCGGGGCGATCAGCGGCAACCACGAGTTCGACGGCGGCCAGATCGAGATCAACCTGGCGCACTCCGACGCCCTCTCGGCCGCCGACCGGTCCTTCCGCTTCAAGGCGGCGATCAAGGAACTGGCCCGCAAGGAGGGCAGGCTGGCCACCTTCATGGCCAAGCCCTTCAACGACGCGGGCGGCTCCGGCTTCCACCTCCACCTCTCCGGGGAGGACGACCAGGGCCGCAACACCTTCGACGACCCGTCGGCCCCGTACGGTCTGTCCGCCATCGCCCGGCACGCCGTGGCCGGCGTCCTCGCCCACGCGCCCGCCCTGGCCGCGCTGCTCAACCCCACCGTCAACTCGTACAAACGCTTCGGCCCGGACACCCTCGCGCCCTGGCTGATCGACTGGGGGCTGGACAACCGCAGCGCCATGGTGCGCATCCCGCCCGAGCGCGGCTCGGGTGCCCGGCTCGAACTGCGGCTGGGCGACGCGAGCGCCAATCCCTATCTGGCGATCGCCGGCACGACGGCCGCCGCTCTCCTGGGCGTCCTGGCCGGTGAGGAGCCGCCCGCCCCGCTGGAGGGCTACGGCTACGACACCTCCCGGTCCGCCGCCCTGCCACAGACCCTGTCCGCCGCGCTGGACGCGCTGGAGGCGGACACCGCCCTGACCGACCTGCTCGGCAAGGGCTTCACCACGTCCTTCCTCACCTACAAGCGTGACGAAGTCGAACGCTTCCACCGGCACGTCACCGACTGGGAGTTCACCGAGTACGCCTACCACCTGTGACGCCCCCTGTGACGCCGAGGAGCTGTTCGATGACCACCGAGACCCCGACCGACGCCGTGCGCGAGCCGCTGCCCCTGGCCGACGTGAACCTCGCCGACCTGGACCGTTTCACGGACGGTGTCACGCCCTGGCGGATGTTCCACACCCTGCGTCACGAGGACCCCGTGCACTGGCAGCCCGAGGAGGCGCCCAACTCCGGTTTCTGGGCGGTGACCCGGCACCAGGACATCGTCCGGGTCGACCGTGATGCGGAGACCTTCACCTCCACGAGGTTCGTCAACCTGGAGGAGGTCGACGACGACCAGATCAAGAAACGCGCCTCGATCCTCGAACTGGACGGGGTCCGGCACCGGGCGCTGCGCAGCCTGATCCAGCGGCAGTTCGGCGCGAACGTGATCAGCGGCTACACCGACTTCCTGCGAGGGCTGACGGCACGGACCCTCGACGCCGCCCTCGCCAAGGGCCGCTTCGACTTCGTCGAGGACGTCTCGGCGGACTTCCCGATCAACGTCCTGGCCCGGCTGCTGGACGTGCCCCCGAAGGACAATCAGCGGCTGATCGACTGGGGCAACCGCATCATCGGCCACACCGACCCCGACTACGCGGACGTCCTGCTGCACAGCGAGGAGAGCGAGCGGTACCGCGATCTGCCCTTCCGCTCCCCCGCCTCGCTGGAGGTCTTCGAGTACGGCCGGGAGCTGGCGCGGCAGCGACGCGGGGGCGACGGCACCGACCTGGTCTCCCGGCTGGTCAACACCACCCCGCGGGACGGTGTGCCGCTCTCCCCGCAGGACTTCGACAACTACTTCCTGCTCCTGGTCGTCGCCGGCAACGAGACCACCCGGCACACCATCTCCCACTCGATGCTGGCCCTCATCCAGCACCCCGAGCAGCTCGCCCGCCTCCAGGAGGACCCCTCGCTGATCCCGGGCGCGGTGGAGGAGTTCCTGCGCTGGGCCTCCCCCGTCTACCACTTCCGCCGCACCGCCACGCGCGATGTCGAACTGGGCGGCAGGCGGGTCAGGGAGGGCGACAAGGTCGTGATGTGGTTCGCCTCCGGCAACCGCGACGAGGAGGTCTTCGGCGATCCGTACGACTTCGACGTCACGCGCGCCGACAACGACCACGTCACCTTCGGCAAGGGCAGTCCCCATCTGTGCCTGGGCAATCTGCTCGCGCGCACCGAGATCCGGATCATGTTCGAGGAGCTGATCCCGCGCCTCGCGGACATCCGCCTGGCCGGTGACGTGCCGCGGGTGCGGTCCAATTTCGTCAACGGCATCAAGAAACTGCCGGTGGAAGTCACTCCGGTCTGACTTCTGCGGAGGTCCAGTAAACGCTTGCCGCAGAGGGCTGCGGCTCCTCCGGACATGCATCGCCGCGCGGTCGGCGGGAGGCTGGTGATATCAGCACGGTCGCGCGTCCCGAGGAGATCGTCATGAACAGCGCCACCCTGGAAGACATGCGGACCACGCTGCGAGGACCGGTCATAGGCCCACGGGACGCCGAGTACGACCAGGCCCGCAAGATCTACAACGCGATGATCGACAAACACCCCGCCGCCATCGTGCGGTGCGCGGACGCCGCGGATGTCATGGCCGCGGTCACCTACGTCCGCGATCACGGCCTGGAACTCGCCGTGCGGGGCGGCGGGCACAGCGGCCCGGGCCTGTGTCTGGTGGACGACGGCATCACCATCGACCTCTCGCCGATGCGCGGCGTGCGCGTCGACCCGGCGGCGAGGACCGCGCAGGCCGGCGGCGGCGCTCAGCTCGGCGATCTGGACCACGCCACGCACGCCTTCGGCCTGGCCACCCCGACCGGCATCATCTCCATGACGGGGGTCGGGGGCCTGACCCTCGGTGGCGGGCACGGCTATCTCACCCGCAAGTACGGCCTGACCGCGGACAATCTGATCGCCGCCGACGTCGTGCTGGCGGACGGCAGCTACGTCACCGCGAACGCGGACGAGCACCCGGACCTGTTCTGGGCCCTGCGGGGAGGCGGCGGCAACTTCGGCATCGCGACCTCCCTCACCTACCGGCTGCACCCGGTGGACACGGTCGGGGTCGGGGTGACCGTCTGGCCCGTCGATCACACCCGCGAGGTGCTGGCCTGGTATCGCGAGTTTCTCCCGCAGGCGCCCGAGGACGTGTACGGCTTCTTCAACAACTTCGTCGTCCCGCCCGGCCCGCCCATCCCCGAGGAGCTCCACGGGCGGAAGGTGTGCGGCATCGTGTGGTGCCTCACCGGCGACCTGGACCGGCTCGACGAGACGCTCTCCGTGGTGCACGAGGCCGGACCGCCGGCCTTCCACTTCACGACTCCGATGCCGTACGTCGGGCTGCAGAGCATGTTCGACGAACTGATCCCGTCCGGCTACCAGTGGTACTGGCGCGGCGACTTCTTCGACCACATCCCGGACGCCGCCCTGGACGTGCACCTCAAGTACGGCGAGAACAACCCCACCCAGCTCTCGCTGATGCACCTCTACCCGGTCGACGGGGCGGCCCACCGGATGGGCCCGGACGACACGGCGTGGAGCTACCGGGACGCGGTCTGGTCGGGCGTCTTCGCCGGTGTGGACCCCGATCCGGTCAACGCGGGCGCCATCAGGCAGTGGTGCGTCGACTACCAGGAGGAACTGCACCCGTACTCCATGGGCGGCTCGTACGTGAACTTCATGGGTGTGGGCGAGGGTCAGGAGCGGGTCCGGGCGACGTACCGCGACCACTACGACAGGCTCGCCCGGGTCAAGCGGACCTACGACCCGGACAACCTGTTCCACGCCAACCAGAACATCGCGCCTGCGCGAGGGTGACGACCACGGTTCCCCGCTCCGGGAGGCGGCCATGGGACAGATGATCGACGCCGGCGGCGTGCAGCTCTGGGTCGAGCGGCGCGGCCGGGGACCCGACGTCCTGCTCATCTCGGGGCTCGGGGATCCCGTCGAGGCGTGGCAGCAACAGCTCGACGGGCTCGCGGACCATTACCGGCTCACCGCCTTCGACAACCGCGGCGCCGGGCGTACGCCACTGCCCGAAGGGCCGCTCACCATGCCCCGGATGGCCGACGACGCCGCCGCACTGCTGCGCACGCTCCAGATACCGGCCGCCCACGTGACCGGTTTCTCGGGAGGCAGCTTCATCGCCCAGGAGCTGGCACTGAGACATCCCGGCCTCGTCCGCAGCCTGGTCCTGATGAGCACGACGGCCCGCCCGGACTCCTACTTCCGCGCCATGACGCGCTTCTGGGAGTGGATGGTGGAGCGGGCACCGACCGAGCGGGCCATGCTCGAGGCGTTCTACCTGTGGATCTACACGCCGCGCGCCCACGCCGACGGCCTGGTCGACCGCCTCATCGACGAGACGCTGGCCTTCGAACACCCGCAGTCCGCCGAGGCCTTCCAACGCCAGCTCGCGGCGTTCTCCCGCCATGACACGTCCGACCGCCTCGGCGGCATCACCGCGCCGACCCTCGTCCTCTCCGGCGAACTCGACCTCGCCACGCCGCCGCGCCTCGGTCGTGAGGTCGCGGAAGGCATCCCGGACGCCGAGTTCGAGGTGCTGCCCGGAGAGGCTCACCAACCGTTCCAGGAGGTGCCGGACGTGTTCAACGCGCGCGTCGAGGCGTTCTGGCGGAAAGTGGAGGCAGAAGGCTGACGGCTCGTCACTCCTCGAGCCGGCGCAGCCGTTCCGTGTCGCAGGTGCGGGGGCAGGTGCCGCAGGCCTCGTCGGGCCGGATGGCGTAGTAGAGGCAGCAGCCGGCACGGGTGCGGGTCGTGTGACGGCGGCCGTCGGTGCCGGTCAGCAGGCGGAAGTCCGCTCCCGAGGGGTACGGGCTGACGGCTTCGGGGAGCAGGGCGGTCGCCGCGCGCACGGCGTCCTCCTCACGCCCGAGGGTCCGGCCCAGGTACCAGATCCCGGAGACGAGGTCGTCGCCGACCATGCCCCACAGGGCGCGCGGTCCGCGGCGCACGGCGGGGCCGAGGGC
>NZ_JBHUQX010000525.1:0-5566 GCF_042674225.1 Streptomyces sp. NPDC056948 | reverse complement strand
CGTCCGCGCGCGGGAAGACGTTCTGCGGCTCCGGCAGTTGGGGTTCCCTGTCGAGCTCGGGGTGCCGGCTGTCGACGACGGTGAAGTCGCCCTTGCGGCCGCGCTCCCAGCGCTCGCTGGGCTCCCACAGGAGGCCTTCGGGGGTGGTCCTGATCGTCGGGGCGGCGGTGTGGGCCGGGCGGATGGTCATGGCCGGTGCTCCTTCGGGAGGTCCGGATGTCCGGTTCCTTCCACGGTCCCACGGTCCCGGCGCCCAGGGTCGAGCCGGGCGGACCCGCACTAAGCTGTAGGGACCGTACTTCAGGCCACGAGGCGCTCGTGATGGCAGGAGAGAGGCGAGGGCAGCATCCCAGGCAGCCGCAGCTGCCCGACCTGCACGTGCGCCTGCGTACCGAGCTGAGCCGGATCGACGAGCAGTTGCGCGCCCTGCTGGACGCCATGGACCGGATGCAGGGCCTGCTGGACGCGGTGGTCGCCATCAGCCGGGAGATGGAGCTGACCGCGGTGCTGAACCGCATCGTGACCACCGCCATGGACCTGGTCGGCGCCCGCTACGGCGCGCTGGGCGTGCTCAACGCGTCCGGAGAGCGCCTGGAGGAGTTCATCACCGCCGGTCTGTCCGAGCGGGAACTCGAGGCCCTGGCCGACACCGAACTGCCTCGCGGTCTGGGCGTCCTCGGCCACTTGATCAGCCACCCCGAACCCCATCGGATCGACGACATCCTGGCCCATCCCTCCTCCGTCGGCTTCCCGCCCGGCCATCCGCGGCTGCGGACGCTGCTCGGAGTCGCCATCAGCGTCCGCGGCGAGATCTACGGCGATCTGTACCTCGCCGAGCGGCGCGACGGACAGCCCTTCGACATCCACGACGAGAACGTCGTCACCGCCCTGGCCAGCGCCGCCGGCATCGCCATCGAGAACGTCCGTCTGTTCGAACAGGTGCGGGTCGGAGCCGAGCAGTTCCAGCGGCTTCTCCTGCCCGCGCTGCCCGACCTGCGGCCCTTCACCGCCGCCGCCGTCTACCGGCCGGCCGCCGAACCCAGCAAGCTCGGAGGGGACTGGTACGACGCGATCCCGCTGTCCGGCGACATCGTGGCGGTCGTCATCGGTGACGTGGTCGGCCACGATCTGAAGGCGGCGGCCGCCATGGCCTCCACCCGCAACATGCTGCGGGCCCTGCTGTTCGACCGGGGCAGTACGCCCGGCGCGCTCCTGGCCCGGCTCGACCGCACCCTCCAGGCCATCACGACCAACCCCGTCACCACCACCGCCCTGGCCCGCATCGAACCGGAGGGTCAGGGTCAGGGCTGGCGCATCCACTGGAGCACGGCGGGCCATGTCCCGCCCCTGCTGATCACTCCTGACGGACAGGCGGAGTACCTGACCGCCGAGCCCGGACTGCCGCTCGGGGTGGACCTGGAGGAACCCCGCCCCGACCACTCACGGTTCCTCCCCCCGGACGCCACCGTCGTCTTCTTCACCGACGGGCTGATCGAACATCCCGCCCACGCCATCGACGAGAGCCTGAACGAGCTCGCCGGGCTCGCCACCGTCCATGCGCATCGGCCCCTGCACGAGTTCGTGCGGGCGCTGGCCGATCACCATCCGAGCGATGGTCACGACGACATGGCCGTCCTCGCGCTGCGCACCCCGCCCGCCTGACCTGCGTGGAGGTTCAAGTGGATCCGACGGATGATGGTCGAGGGGATGTCGATGCGGAGGTCCCCGATGACTGTCGCGCGGCATGCCGGGGTCCGGCGCGGTGGCGCGGTCGCCCTGGAGATCTGCGCCGTTGCCGCGCTGTACTGGGGCTCGGCCGAGATCGGACTGCTCCAGCAGCAGGTGCGTGGCCAGGTCACCCCGATGTGGCCGCCGAGCGGTATCGCGCTGGCCAGCCTGCTCCTGCGCGGGCCGCGGGTCTGGCCGGGGATCGCACTCGGGGCGTTCCTGGTCAACATCGCGCTGGGGCCGTCGTTCCTGGCCGTACTCGCGATCGTGGCGGGCAACACGCTCGCGCCTGTCTGCTCGTACGCCCTGCTCCGCCGTGCCGGGTTCCACAGCGAGATGAACCGCCTGCGGGACGCACTCGCACTGATCTTTCTCGGCGCGTTCACCGGCATGCTGGTCAGCGCCACGGTGGGCACCGGAACGCTCGTCCTCACCGGTGTGCTGGACACCGGCGACTTCTGGCCGACGTGGTCGGTCTGGTGGACCGGCGACGCGGTGGGCGTCCTGGCGGTCACACCGGTCCTGCTGCTTCTCCGCTCGGCGCACCTGCCTCGGGGCGCCCCGCTGTCCCGGTGGGTGGAGGGGCTCCTGCTCATGGCGGTCACGATCTGCGTCGGTTTCGTCGAGACCAGCACCACGCCGCTGCTGTTCCTCGGCTTCCCGCTGCTGGTCTGGGCGGCCTTCCGCTTCGGGCTGGCCGGGGCCGCGCCGTGTGCCCTCGCCGTGTCGACCTTCGCGATCATCGCGGCCGCGCAGAACACGGGCCCGTTCGCCGGTCATGACCTCTTCACCAACATGATCACCCTGCAGGCGTTCAACGGTTCCGTCTCGCTGACCGCCCTCCTGCTCGGAGCTGCGGTCAACGAACGCGCCCAGACCGAGCGGGAGATCGCGCTGGCGTGCGGACAGCTCGCCGAGATGGTCACGAGAATCGCCGCCAGTGACCGCCGCCCCGCTCTGGACCCGGAAATGACGAAGGGCCCCGCCCCACCGAAGTGAGGCAAGGCCCTGCCCGGGGAGAACTCCCGGGCACTCTGTCGGGACGACAGGATTTGAACCTGCGACCCCTTGACCCCCAGTCAAGTGCGCTACCAAGCTGCGCCACGTCCCGATGCGCGCCCACTCGCGGTGAAACCGCGTGATCGCGCGAACAGCACCTTACCCCACACCCCAGGCCGCGCCGAAAACGGCCCGGGCGGGACAATCGGCGTATGGGCAGCACAGACAGCAGGGGAAGCACGGGAGACACGGGAAGCACCTCCGCGGACCGGTCGGGCGACGCCCGGGACCGCGACAACGAGGGGCGGGCACGCAACGCCCGGCCGCGGGACGGTCTCGGGCGGCCCCTGCCGTACGGCGCGGACGGCGTGCCCCGGCAGCCCGAGGGCGTGGTCCGCACGCCGCAGGAGACCGTCGCCGAGGCGCAGCGGCTGCTGGACGAGGGGAAGCCGTTCCACGCGCACGAGGTCTTCGAGGACGCCTGGAAGTCGGGCCCCGACGCGGAGCGGGAGCTGTGGCGCGGTCTCGCCCAGCTCGCCGTGGGCCTCACCCACGCCGCCCGCGGCAACCTCACGGGCGGGGCACGGCTGCTGCGACGCGGGGCCGTCGCGACCGAGACATGGGCCTCCGGCTCCGGGCAGCCATTGCCGCACGGCATCGACCTCGAGGCCATCGCCGCCTGGGCCCGGGAACTGGCCCAGGACGTGGAACGGAACGGCCGTGCCGTGGACGCGGGGGCACGGGCACCTCGGCTACGGGGAGCGGGCGCGGAGCGCTGACCCGGGGCGCGGTGCGGGCGGTGTCAGTGGGGTGCGGCAGACTCGGGCTGTGCGAAAGATTCATGTCATCGGTATCGGCGCGGGCGACCCCGAGCAGCTCACCCTGCAGGCGGTGAGGGCGCTGCGGAGCACGGACGTGTTCTTCGTCCTGGACAAGGGCGAGGTGAAGGCGGACCTCACCCGGCTGCGCCGGGACATGCTCGACACGCACCTCCCGCAGGGGACGTACCGCGTCGTCGAGGCGCGTGACCCGGAGCGGGACCGGACCGCCGACGGCGCGGCCTACTCCCCCGCTGTCGAGGACTGGCGCAGCGCCCGCGCCGGCATCTACGAGCGGCTGATCGCGGAGGAACTCCGCGAGGAGGAGACCGGCGCGTTCCTCGTGTGGGGAGACCCTTCGCTGTACGACAGCACCCTGGGGATCCTGGAGGAGGTGCTGGAGCGGGACACGGTGGTGTTCGAGTACGACGTCGTCCCCGGCATCAGCAGCGTCTCGGCGCTCGTCGCCCGGCACCGGACGGGGCTCAACCGCATCGCCCGGCCCGTGCAGATCACCACCGGGCGGCGGCTCGCGGAGGGCTTCCCGGAGGGCGTGGACGACGTGGTGGTCATGCTCGACGCCCAGCAGACCTTCCGGCAGTACGCGCGGGAGGATGTCGACATCTACTGGGGCGCCTATATCGGCACTCCGGACGAGATCCTCGTCTCCGGCCCGATCGCCGAGGCAGCGCCCCGCATCGAGCGGTTGCGTGCCGAGGCCCGTGAGCGCAAGGGCTGGATCATGGACACGTATCTGCTGCGCAGGCACCCCCGGGACTGACACGGCTATCGTCCGGACATGGAGTCCGTGCGTGCCGTACTGATCGACATCGACGGGGTGCTCACCGTGTCGTGGCGGCCCTTGCCCGGGGCCGTGGAGGCGTTGCGGGAGATCCGGGAAGCCGGGCTCGCCGTCCTGCTGGTCACGAACACGACGTCCCGTACGCGGGCTTCGATCGCCGGGACGCTGGCGGACGCGGGGTTCCCGGTGTCCGCCGAGGAGATCCTGACCGCGCCCGCGGCCACCGCCGCCTATCTCGCCGAGCACTGTCCCGGCGCCCGGTGCGCCCTGCTGAACAGCGGCGACATCGAGGAGGACCTCGACGATGTGACCCTCGTGGACGCTGCGGACACCGGGACCGTGCCGGATGTCGTGCTGGTCGGCGGGGCAGGACCCGAGTTCGGCTGGGCGGCGCTCGACCGGGCCTTCGGGCAGTTGCAGCGCGGGGCCCGGCTGGTGGCGATGCACCGCAACCTGTACTGGCGTACGGACGAGGGGCTGCGGCTGGACTCCGGTGCGTTCCTGGCCGGTCTCGAGCAGGCCGCCCGGGTGGAGGCCGAGATCACCGGCAAGCCGGCGCGGGCGTTCTTCGAGGCGGCGCTCGCCCGGGTGGGCGCCGGTGCGGGCGAGGCCGTGATGGTGGGCGACGACGTCGAGTCCGACGTGCTCGCGGCACAGCGGGCAGGTGTCACCGGGATCCTCGTGCGGACCGGCAAGTTCCAGCCGGAGGCGCTCCGGGCCGCCGACGGCACACCCGACCACGTGATCGACTCCTTCGCGGACCTCCCGGCGCTGCTGCGGAGCTCCGCGCGGCGGTAGGTGCCGGTCAGCGCGGCGGAGCTTCAGCGCAGCAGGAGTTGCAGTCCGCCCACGATCGTCGCCGCGATGACCAACTGCTCGAACAGCCGCTGGTTGATCTTGTGCACCGCCCACTTGCCGAAGAGCGCGCCGGGCACGACGAACACCACGAGCGCCAGGTCGAGGAGCAGCGAGCGGCCGTCGATCAGGCCGAGGCCGGCGCTGAAGGGCAGCTTGGAGACGTTGACGATCAGGAAGAAGAAGGCCGACGTGCCGAGGAAGCCGAGCTTGCGGAAGCCCGCGGAGAGCAGGTACATCGACATCACCGGGCCGCCCGCGTTGGCGACCATGGTGGTGAAGCCGCCGAGCACGCCGTAGGAGCGGGCCTTGACCCGGCCCGCCCGGCTGGTGACGGAGTCCGGTTGCTGCTCCGCGTCCGCCG
>NZ_JBHUQX010000524.1:0-5649 GCF_042674225.1 Streptomyces sp. NPDC056948 | reverse complement strand
GCGCTCGTCGCGTGGGGGCGGGCGGGGTCCGCCCCTCACCCCCCCTCGGGCGCGGCCCGCGCCCGGCCCCCCCCCCCGCGCGGGGGGGCCCCCCCGGCCGTTTGCGCGCACATATCCTTGACGGCATGTACTTCACGGACCGTGGCATCGAGGAACTGGAGAAGCGGCGCGGCGAGGAGGAGGTCACCTTCGAGTGGCTCGCCGAGCAGCTTCGGACGTTCGTCGACCTCAACCCCGACTTCGAGGTGCCGGTGGAGCGCCTGGCGACGTGGCTGGCACGGCTGGACGACGAGGACGACGAGTAGGAATCCGCCGCCGCCCGACCGGCCGGCGGCCTTCGCCTGTTCCGGCCCGGCCGCTTCCCGAGGCGTCAGTCGCGTGGATAGGTGAGGCCGTACGCCAGGCTCAGCGTGCCGTTGGCCAGCAGCAGCCCTCCGGCCACGACCCAGCCACCACTGCGCCGCCGTAGCCCCCGGGCCAGGAGCGATACGCCCGCCGCCACCTGGGCGAGAGCCAGGGCATGAGCCCTGGGACCGCCGGTCCAGGGCATCCAGGGGCCGAGGCGGCTGAGGTCGGCCGTGTCGCCGTCCCCGACGGCCTCACGCCGTCCCGGCCATGCGACCGGGAGGCTGTCCGGCCGGAGTGCCGCGGCTTTCCGCAGGCGGTCGGCGGGTTCGCCTGGGGCGAGTTCGGGAGGCAGTGAGACGCCCACGCGCGCGAGGACCGCCAGCAGGCCGCGCAGCCGGGTGCGGGCATCGGCCGCGGAGTCGGGTTTCGCGAGCTGGTCGAGGGCCTGGACGTCCAGGACGGGATCGAGGCCCACGCGCGCGGCGAAGGTGCGCATCGCCTCGTCCTCCCCCGCCGGGACGCCGCTCGCGAGCCAGACGAAACCGACCGGGCGGCGGAAGCCGGACGCCAGCAGGAAACCCGCGTGGTCGGCGTCCCACCACAGGGCGAGCACGGGCCAGGGCGCGCCGACGGCGAGGGCCGTGGCCCAGCCGGTGACCACCCGGTCGACGGGCTCGCCGCCGTACCGCCAGGGCCCGCCCTCGGGGACGAGCACGCTCCATTCGTCGCCCGCCCGAATGAGCTGCATGGGTTCGCGCAGCAGGTGGGCGACGGGGGCGACGGCCCCGGGCACCGCCCGGCACAGCAGCAGCGCCCCAAGGGCGGGACCTGCGGGACCGGTGCGGCCAGCTTCCGTCGGCATGGTCACACGCTAGGGCGATCCACCCCTCTTTGAATACTTTTGCCCGCCTCGCCATCCCCAGAACGAGTGCCTTGACTTTCCCCCACCACGATATATCGTGAAACGAGAAGACGCGATATGGCGCGTTGAGTCGGGGAGGTCTGCACCATGTCCGAGTGGTCCGTCACGGAACCGAAGAAGCTCACCTTCGACGAGCCCGTGAGCGATCTGCACGTGCGACTCGTCAACGGAACGGTGAACGTGGTGGGCACGGACGAAGGTTCCGCCCGCCTGGAGATCTCCGAGATCGAGGGCCCACCCCTGGTGGTGACCCAGCAGGACGGCACCCTCACGGTGGCCTACGAGGACCTGCCCTGGAAGGGCTTTCTCAAGTGGCTGGACCGCAAGGGCTGGCGCCGCAGCGCGGTGGTCTCCCTGGCCGTTCCGGTCGGCACCCGGGTGGAAGTGGGGGTGGTCGGCGCGGCCGCCGTGATCTCCGGGATCCAGGGGCCGTCGGTGGTGAAGGGCGTCACGGGCGACACGACCCTGGTGGGACTCTCCGGCCCGGTCCGCGCCGACACGGTCTCCGGCAATCTGGAGGCCCAGGACGTGACCGGCGACCTCCGGTTCAACTCCGTCTCCGGCGACCTCACGGTGGTCGAGGGCTCCGGCCCCTCCGTGCGGGCCGAATCGGTCAGCGGCTCCATGATCATCGACCTCGACCCGGACGGCCCCACGGATGTGCGGCTGACCAGCGTCTCGGGCGAGATCGCGATCCGCCTGCCGTACCCGGCGGACGCGGAGGTCGAGGCCAACACGGCGAGCGGCGCCATCTCCAACGCCTTCGACGGACTACGGGTACACGGCCAGTGGGGCGCCCACAAGATCACGGGCCGTCTCGGCGCGGGCAACGGCACACTGCGGGCCACCACCGTCTCCGGCTCGATCGCCCTGCTGCGCCGCCCGGCCGGAGAGGACGAGGACGAACCGTGGGACACGCGCCCCGGCACGGACAGCTCGCCGACGGACCCGCCGGTCGGCCCGCAGGCCGACTCGGGAGACAATTCCGTCTCCGGCCGGGACGAGGGCACCACCAGCGTCCCGGCCGACGGCACGACCGACAAGAAGGTGCTCTGACATGCCCCCCGTCTTCGCCCACGGCCGCCTCCGCCTCTACCTGCTGAAGCTGCTGGACGAGGCCCCCCGCCACGGCTACGAGGTGATCCGCCTCCTCGAGGAGCGCTTCCAGGGGCTGTACGCACCGTCGGCGGGCACGGTCTACCCGCGCCTGGCCAAGCTGGAGGCCGAGGGCCTGGTCACCCACACCACCGAGGGCGGCCGCAAGGTGTACTCGATCACGGACGCCGGCCGGGCCGAACTGGCCGGCCGCAGCGGCGAGCTGGCCGACCTGGAACTGGAGATCCGGGAGTCGGTCGCGGAACTGGCCGCCGAGATCCAGGCCGATGTGCGCGGAGCCGCGGGCGACCTGCGCCGCGAGATGCGCGCGGCGGCGACGGAGGCCCGCCGCGGCAACGGCACCAAGCCCCCCGGCGCACAGGACGCCCCCTTCGGTGACTTCACGGCCTACGGCGACAAGGAGGCCTGGCGCGTCGCCAAGGAGGAGATGCGGCGCGCCAGGCAGGAGTGGAAGGAACAGGCCCGCCGCGCCAAGGACGAGAGCCGCCGCGCCCGCGAGGACGCCCAGCGCGCCCGCCGCCAGGCGAAGGAGGCCCAGGAGCAGGCCCGGGTCCAGGCGCAGGAGCAGGTGCAGCACATCGCCCGCCGGGTCCAGGAGCAGGTACAGGACCACTTCACCCGTGGCGACTGGCCGACGGGCCTGCGCGAGGGCCTGAGCGAACTGGTCAAGGAGGTCGGCGAGTTCGGAAAGGACTACGGCAAGGACTTCGGCTTCGACTGGACAGGCACCAGCACCGGCACCGGATCCGACACCCACCGGCCGACTCCCGAGCCGCCGCCCCCCTCACAGCCCTCCGCGGACTTCCCGGCCGCCTACGAACCGGCCTGGGCCCACGAGGACACCGCGGACTCCACCGGCGACCCCGCCCGCGACCTGGACCGTCTGCTCGACCGCTTCCGGGACGACATCCGCGATGCGGCCCGCGACCACGGAGTCACCTCCGACCAACTGCGCGACGCCCGCCGCCACCTGTCGACGGCGGCAGCCCACCTGGGAGCACTGCTGCGCACGCCGAAGAAGTAGGCCGCCAGAGGGGAAGCCCCGTCACCCGGCCTTGGCCTCGCCACCTCCGTACAGCACCCGCACCAGGGACTCGTACGTCACCCCGTGGTCGGCGAGGACCTCGGCCGGCACACCGGGGCGGATGGTCAGGGCCAGCAGGATGTGCTCATCACCGATGTGCCGGTCCCGCTGGGCGAGAGCGACGCGCAAGGAGTGCTCCAGAACTCCCTTGGCACCCCGCCCGAACGAGGGCCGCCCCGCCCACCGCCCCTTGTCCTTGCGCACACCGGACATGGCACCGACCCCATGCACCTCCTCGACCCGGGCGACGATCTCCGCCACATCGATCCCCAGCCCGGCGAGCGCATCGGTATCGGCCTGTGACAGCCCGGCCCGCCGCCGCGCCTGACGCAGCGCCTGACGCACGGACTCCCGCCGCTCCCCGAGCCCGAGAGCGGTCAGCGCGAACGACCCACGACTGCCCTCACGGTCGAGCAGCGCCAGCAGCAGATGCTCCGGCTCCACACTCTGCCCGTCACCCCCCTCCACATACTCGAACGCGTTCTTCACCACACCCCGGGCGTCTTTCGTGAACCGCTCGAACATCAATGCCTCCCGTACTTCTTGTGCACGGCCTGCCTGCTCACACCGAGTTCGGCGGCGATCTCCTGCCACGACCAGCCCTGATTGCGCGCATTGCGCACCTGTACGGCTTCCAACTGCTCCAGCAGCCTGCGCAGCGCGGCGACGGCCCGCAGGCCGACCCGTGGATCACGGTCACCCGCGCGCTCGGCCAGTTCCGTTGCTTCGGTCATATCGTCAACCTACGTTGACACCCGACCTCCGTCAACCCCAGTTGACAAACGAAAGCGGCCGGCCCTTCCAGGACCGACCGCCAACATCACGCAGGGGGCACCTCAGGAACACCCCGGAGCACCTCAGGAATTCGCCAGCACGACCTTCCCGAACTGCTCACCCGAAGCGAGCCGTTCGAAGCCCTCACGCGCACGATCCATGGGCAGCACCTCGTCGATCACGGGCCGCACACCGGTGGCGGCACAGAACGCGAGCAGATCCTCCAGCTCGTCCTTGGTCCCCATCGTGGAACCGACGACCTTGAGCTCGAGGAAGAAGATCCGTGTCAGCTCGGCGTGCGACGGCCGGTCACCACTCGTCGCACCGGAGATCACCAGCGTGCCGCCGGGCTTCAGCGACTTCACGGAGTGCGACCACGTAGCGGCCCCGACGGTCTCGATCACGGCGTCGACCCGCTGCGGCAGCCGCGCCCCGGACTCCACGGCCTCCACGGCCCCCAGCTCCACGGCCCGCTTCCGCTTGGCCTCGTCCCGACTCGTGGCGAAGACCCGCAGCCCGGCCGCCTTCCCCAGCACGATGGCGGCCGTGGCGACACCACCGCCGGCCCCCTGCACCAGCACGGAGTCGCCGGGCCGGACACCCGCGTTGGTGAACAGCATCCGATACGCGGTCAGCCACGCGGTCGGCAGACAAGCGGCCTCCTCGAAGGAGAGCTCCTTGGGCTTGGGCAGGATGTTCCAGGTCGGCACGGCGACCTGCTCCGCGAAGGTGCCCTGATACCGCTCGGTGAGGATGGAACGAGGCTCCTTGGGCCCCACCCCATGCCCGGTCTGTCCGATCACGGAATGCAGGACGACCTCGTTGCCGTCCTCGTCGACACCGGCGGCGTCACAGCCGAGGATCATCGGCAGCTTGTCCTCTGCGAGGCCGACGCCGCGCAGGGACCACAGGTCGTGGTGGTTGAGGGAGGCGGCCTTGACCGTGACGGTACTCCAGCCGGGACGGGCCTCGGGAGCCGGACGCTCTCCCAACTCCAGGCCGGTCAGCGGCTGGTCGCGGTCGATTCGGGCGGCATAGACAGCGAACATGACCTTGACGATAGGTTCCCCACCCCACCGTTGGAACCACCGCCCCGTGTGAGACACACCCTCTTGCCAGGCGCCCCGCGTTGATGTCGTACCCGGTGGGTCCACAACCCGGCGTTCCAAGGTGCTCGGCGTCGGTGCTGGGGGCCGGTGGGTGCGCAGCCCGGCGGCACGGGGTGCCGCTGCGCCCACCCGTGCCGCCCCCAGCGGCACGCATGCCCGCAGCTAAGCCGGGACGCGCCCGCACCCGCCGGCTCACGGAAGGGGCCGTGTCGGGGGGTGTCCGCCCGCAGAGGTTGGCGCGTCAACGAACAGTCAATTGGTATCCGACCCCATCGCGCCGTTCCGAGGACGGACAC
>NZ_JBHUQX010000523.1:0-5651 GCF_042674225.1 Streptomyces sp. NPDC056948 | reverse complement strand
TTTATAAGACACAGGCATCGACGCTATCTGCGCGACCACGGGCATCGCGTTACGGGGCTGCGGCGGGCCGGCGGGTCACCCCGGGGGGACCGACACAGACCTGAGGGCGGCCACGGACCATCTCCCGGTCCTGGCCGCCCTCAAGATTCCAGCCGGTTAGACGACCGCCCCGCGCCCCGGGTCCTCGTCGTCCTCGTCATCCGTCCGCATCCGCATCACCAGCGTCGCGAACCCGCCGAGGAACCCGCCGATCCCCGCCGTGGCCAGCCACCACGTCATCTCCCAGCCGAGCACCACGGCCAGCAGCAGCAGGACCGGCCCGCCGAGCACGCCCAGCCAGGCGAACTTCGCGGTGACGTCGGCCGCAGGCAGCGGGGGCGGCTCCGGCGGCACGAAGTGGCCCTCGTCGTCCTCGTCGAAGTCGTCCTCGGCGGGCTCGGGCGCGGAGTAGTCGCGCGGGCCGACGCCGGGCGCGAAGGAGACGGAGCCGCCCAGCGGCGCGGCCGGGGCGGCCGGCTTGGCCGGCTTGTCCGCGGGCTTCGCGGCCTCCTCCGGCTCGGCGGGCTTCGCCGCCTCCCCGGACGCCCCGGCCGTGTCCACCCGGTCGTCGTTGGTCCCGGCCTCCGGCAGGGCCAAGTCCTCGATCGACTTGAACGGCTTGGCGCCCGGCGGGTCCGGCGGCTCCTCGCCGTACGCGGCGACGATCGCGGCCCAGGCGGCCTCCTCGTCGAACGGGACGCCCTGCTCGTCCGGCTCACGGTCCTCGCGGTCCGAGTCGTGCTCAGCCACCTGCGGTCGTCCCTTCCTTGCCGAGACCGGGCTCCTTGCCGAGGCCGGACGCGAGCCGGCCGATGAACTCGACGCTCTCCTCGAAGATCCGGTCCGCGTCATGGTCCAACGTGGCGACGTGGTAGCTCTGTTCCAGGATGACCTCTTTCACATCCGTCGAGGAGATGCGGCTGAGGACGCGGGCGGAGTCGGCGGGCGGCACCACATGGTCCTGCGGGCTGCGCAGCAGCAGCACCGGCTGCGTGACCTGCGGCAGCTCGCCGTCGACGATCTGGAAGAACTGGCGCAGGGAGTGCGCCGCGTGCAGCGGGACCCGGTCGTAGCCGAGCTCCCGGCTGTCCGGCTTGGCGATGTCGCTGGCGATGCCCTTCGTCGCGGGGACGAGGTGGCGGACCACCGGGAGCGCGTGCGCGGCCAGGCCGTGCACCTTGTTCGCGGGGTTGACGACGACCACGCCGCTGACGGCGTCGCCGTGCTTCGCGGCCAGGCGCAGGGCCAGGGCGCCGCCCATGGACAGACCGGCCACGAACACCTGCTCGCGGCGCTCGCACAGGAGGCGCAGCTCGCGGTCCACCTCCGCGTACCAGTCCTGCCAGCCGGTGATCCGCAGGTCCTCCCAGCGGGTGCCGTGCCCGGGCAGCAGCGGCAGGGAGACGGTCAGGCCGCGCTCGGCGAGATGCTCCGCCCAAGGGCGCAGCGACTGCGGTGATCCGGTGAAACCGTGGCAGAGGAGGACGGCGACCTCCCCGCCCTCGTGGCGAAACGGCTCGGCTCCGGAAAGGACCGGCACCTTCGGCCTCCTGGTCGTGAGAAGGGACTGACACGATCACGGAATGTCACGGAACGTCATGGAGGGGGTCGCACGTCGTTCGCGGGACCTTCACCGTACGCGACCGCACTGACACCGACCAGGGCCGTCGGCGCCTTTGACAGCGCTCCGGGTTATGGTCTGACCGACACATACAGGAGGCACTCGGTTGTTGTACGGCGCGATGAAGGTCGCTGTTGGGGGGCCGCTGAAGGTCGCCTTCAGGCCCTGGGTGGAAGGCCTGGAGAACGTTCCCGCAGAGGGCGCCGCGATCCTGGCGAGCAACCACCTGTCCTTCTCGGACTCGTTCTTCCTGCCCGCGGTCCTGGACCGCAAGGTCACGTTCATCGCGAAGGCCGAGTACTTCACCACGCCCGGTGTGAAGGGCCGGCTGACGGCCGCCTTCTTCAAGGGCGTCGGCCAGCTCCCCGTGGACCGCTCCGGCGCGCGCGGCGCGGGTGAGGCCGCCATCAAGAGCGGCATAGAGGTGCTGGAGAGCGGCGAGCTGTTCGGCATCTACCCGGAGGGGACACGCTCGCCCGACGGGCGGCTCTACCGGGGCAAGCCGGGCGGCCTCGCGCGCGTGGCCCTCGCGACCGGCGCGCCCGTCCTCCCCGTCGCCATGATCGACACGGAGAAGATCCAGCCGCCCGGCAAGGTCATGCCGAAGCTGATGCGCCCGGGCATCCGGATCGGCAAGCCCCTGGACTTCAGCCGCTACCAGGGCATGGAGCACGACCGTTTCGTGCTGCGCGCGGTGACCGACGAGGTCATGTACGAGATCATGAAGCTCTCCGGCCAGGAGTACGTCGACATGTACGCGACGGCCATGAAGCGGCAGATCGCGGACGCGGCGAAGGCGGAGAAGGAAGCCGAGAAGGCGGCGAAGGCCGCACTCGCGCGGGCGGAGAAGGAACAGGCCGCGAAGGAGAAGGCCGAGAAGGACCAGGTCGAGAAGGACCAGGCCGAGAAGGACCGGACGGAGCAGCGGCGGACCGAGCCCTAGTCGGGGCTCGAAGCCGGGGGGCGGGGAGATGGCCAAGCGCGAGCGAGTCATGACGATGTCGGTCGAGCAGCCGCTGTGGCGTGCGCTGTCCGGCTACCGGGTGCTCACGATGCTGTACGCGGTGGGCCTGTTCGCCACCGCCTACGACGAGTTCGCCCGCCCCTGGGTCGCCGTCGCCTACTACGCCGTCCTGGGCGTATGGACCCTGGCCACACTGCCCCGGGTCGCGAACGCCGCCGGCTGCACCAAGCGGTTCCTCACCGCCGACCTCACCATCGCGATCGCCGGCATCCTGCTCACACCCGTCGCCGACGCGCCCGAGCGGGTCCAGGCCGGCGGCCCGACCCTGCCGTCGATCTGGACCGCCGGAGCCGTCCTCGCCTTCGCCGTCAAGGGCGGCTGGCGCTGGGCGGCCCTCGCCTCCGGCCTCGTGGCCGTCGCCAACCTGGTCGAACGCGGCACTCCGGCCCGCGACACCGTCCACAACGTCATCCTCGTCTGCATCGCCTCCATCGCCATCGGCTACGTCGTCGAGGTCGCCCGCGCCTCCGAGCGCACCCTCGCCCGCGCGCTGGAGATCGAGGCCGCCACCAGGGAGCGGGAGCGGCTCGCCCGGGACATCCACGACAGCGTGCTCCAGGTGCTGGCGATGGTGCAGCGGCGCGGGGCGGTGATCGGCGGTGAGGCGGCCGAGCTGGGCCGGATGGCCGGCGAGCAGGAGGTCGCGCTGCGCACCCTGGTCTCCGGCGGGCTCGTGCCCGTCTCCCGGGTCTCGGAGGACGCCGCCGAGGGAGCGGTCGTCCGGTCCGTCGACGAGGAGCCGCGGCAGAGCGGCCCGGTAGACCTGCGCGCCCTGCTCGCGCCGTACGCCGGGGCCATGGTCAGCCTCGCCGAGCCCGGCGCGCCCGTGCCGCTGACCCCGGTCGCCGCCCGCGAGGTCGCCGCGGCCGTCGGGGCCGCCCTGGACAATGTCCGCAGGCACGCCGGGGAGCAGGCGCGTGCGTGGATCCTGGTCGAGGACGAGCCGGACGAAGTGATCGTCACCGTCCGGGACGACGGCCCGGGCATCCCGCAGGGGCGGCTCGCCCAGGCCGAGGGCGAGGGGCGGCTCGGCGTCGCCCTGTCGATCCGCGGCCGGCTGCGCGACCTCGGCGGCAGCGCGGAACTGATCTCGGTGCCGGGCCAGGGCACTGAGGTCGAGCTGAAGGTACCGAAAGACGTGACGGACGCACGGGGGAAGGCGGAGCAGCGATGACGGAGAGCACCGAGGACCGGCGGGACCCGATCAAGGTCATGGTCGTCGACGACCACCCCATGTGGCGCGACGCCGTCGCCCGTGACCTGGCCGAGTCGGGCTTCGAGGTGGTCGCCACCGCGAGCGACGGCGACCAGGCCGTGCGCCGCGCCAAGGCCGCCGCGCCCGACGTCCTCGTGCTGGATCTGAACCTGCCCGCCAAGCCCGGCGTCCAGGTCTGCAAGGAGGTCGTCGCCGCCGACCCCGCCCTGCGCGTCCTCGTGCTGTCCGCGAGCGGTGAGCACGCCGACGTCCTGGAGGCCGTGAAGTCCGGCGCGACCGGCTACCTGCTGAAGTCGGCCTCCACCGGGGAACTCCAGGACGCGGTGCGCCGCACGGCCGTCGGCGACCCGGTCTTCACCCCCGGCCTCGCCGGACTGGTCCTCGGCGAGTACCGCCGCCTGGCCTCCGAACCCGCCCCCGCCCCGGACACCGACGAACCGAAGGCGCCCCGGCTCACCGACCGCGAGACCGAGGTGCTGCGCCTGGTCGCCAAGGGCCTGAGCTACAAGCAGATCGCCGAACGCCTGGTCATCTCCCACCGCACGGTGCAGAACCACGTCCAGAACACCCTCGGCAAGCTCCAGTTGCACAACCGCGTGGAGCTGGTCAGGTACGCGATAGAACGCGGCCTCGACGACGAGTGAGACCCGCGCCACACTGACCCTTCGTCAGGCACCTGCTGCGAAGGGACATTCCATGCGGGTCGGAGTACTGACCGGAGGCGGCGACTGCCCCGGGCTCAACGCCGTCATCCGGGCGATCGTCCGCAAGGGCGTGCAGGAGTACGGCTACGACTTCACCGGCTTCCGGGACGGCTGGCGCGGTCCCCTGGAAGGCGACACCGTCCGTCTCGACATCCCCGCCGTGCGCGGCATCCTGCCCCGCGGCGGCACCGTCCTCGGCTCCTCGCGGACCAACCCGCTGAAAGAGGAGAACGGCATCCGCCGTATCAAGGAGAACCTCGCCGCGATGGAGGTCGAGGCCCTCATCGCCATCGGCGGCGAGGACACCCTGGGCGTGGCCGCCCGGCTGTCCGGCGAGTACGACGTGCCCTGTGTCGGCGTCCCGAAGACGATCGACAACGACCTGTCCGCCACCGACTACACCTTCGGTTTCGACACCGCGGTCGGCATCGCGACCGAGGCGATCGACCGGCTGCACACCACCGCCGAGTCCCATATGCGGGTCCTGGTCGTCGAGGTGATGGGCCGGCACGCCGGCTGGATCGCCCTCCACTCGGGCCTGGCCGGCGGCGCGAACGTCATCCTCATCCCCGAGCAGCGCTTCGACGTCGAGCAGGTCTGCGCCTGGGTGACGTCCCGCTTCAGGGCGTCGTACGCCCCGATCGTGGTCATCGCCGAGGGGGCGATGCCGAAGGACGGCGACATGGTCCTCAAGGACCAGACGCTGGACTCCTTCGGGCACGTCCGGTTGTCCGGCGTCGGCGAGTGGCTGGCCAAGCAGATCGAGAAGCGCACGGGCAAGGAGGCCCGCACCACGGTCCTGGGCCACGTCCAGCGCGGCGGTACCCCCAGCGCCTTCGACCGCTGGCTCGCCACCCGCTTCGGCCTGCACGCCATCGACTGCGTCCGCGACGGCGACTTCGGCACGATGGTCGCCCTGCGCGGCACCGACATCGTCCGGGTCCCGATCGCCGACGCGACGGCCCGCCTGAAGACGGTGGACCCCAAGCTGTACGAGGAGGTCGGCGTCTTCTTCGGCTGACCGGGACACGGACGTCCGGGGGCGCT
>NZ_JBHUQX010000522.1:0-5651 GCF_042674225.1 Streptomyces sp. NPDC056948 | reverse complement strand
GGGCACCGGCGCCCGCCCCTCACCTCTCCATAGCCGACATATCGAACTCAATGTCATTCGATCGAATGATAGATTTCCCTATGTTGGGCAACCAGGGGAGGGGCGCCATGTCCGCTGCCGCCGACAGGCGCAGAGAGGGGATCCTCACAGCGCTCCAGAGCCTGGGGACGATCCGGGTGACGGATCTGGCACAACACCTGAACATGCCGGCGGTCACGCTGCGCCGGGACGTGGCGGCACTCGCGGAAGCCGGTCTTGTCAGCCGGTCCCATGGCTCCGTCTCCCTGCCGACCAGGGAGGCGGGAGGGCCGGCTCTCGGCCTGCTCGTGCCGACGGTGGGCCAGTACTTCGGAGAGGTGATCGCTGGTGCGCGCGCTGCCGCCGGAGCCGCGGGCGCCCACCTGACGCTCGGGATCTCCTCCTATCAAGCCGAAGCCGACCGCGCCCAGGTGGAGCAACTGCTCGCCACGGGGGTCGCGGGGTTGCTGCTCGTTCCCAACTGGATGCCGTCCCGGTCGGCGGACGACCTGCTCTGGGTCGGTGAACTGCCGGTCCCGGCCGTCCTGGTCGAACGCCAGGCACCGCACGGAACCCCTCTCGCCGAGCTGGACTGCGTCGGCTCCAACCACCACCACGGTGTGTTCATCGCCCTGAGGCACTTGGCCGCGCTCGGTCACGCGCGGATCGTCCTGGCCGCTCGCAAGGACACCTGGACAGCCCTGAAGGTGCGCGGCGCGTACGCCGAAAGCTGCGCGCTCCTCGGACTGCCGGCCGAGCCGGTGATCGACATCGACGACCCCGCCGTGCATTCCGAGGACGTCGCCCGGCAGATCGTCGAAGCCGTTGAAAGCGGGGTGCGAGGCGTGCTCGTCCACAATGACCAGGACGCCCTTCAACTGTCCCCGTTGCTGCGCGACAAGGGCCTGCGGATTCCCGAGGACATCGCGCTGATCAGCTACGACGATGTGGTCGCCGCCCTAGGTGCCCCACCCTTGACCGCTGTCTCGCCGCCGAGGCACGCCGTGGGCGCCGCGGCCGTCGAGCTGATCCTGCGCCGGCTCAAGAGTGACTCGGCGCTGCCCGTCCACCATCTCGGCCTCCTGCCGGAGTTGAAGGTCCGAGCTTCCTGCGGCGGTGCACCGAGCACGTGAGCCTGTCTGCCCCACCCTCGTCGAGCCAGATCGCGTAACCGCGATCATTCGCTCAATGTTCGGTCTATTGATACGAACATGTTGACTCGCTCAAATGCTCTGCCTACGGTGCGACACGGGCCCCTCACTCCTCCCCGATCCGGGAGTCCGACCATGCTCCTGCCTGCCGTACTCAGACGCGCCGTACTCGTACCGCTGACCGCCCTGATCCTCGCTCTCCAGAGCCTTCTCCCGGCCGTGGCGGCGACTCCCGCCACCTGGTACCTCGACTGCTCGGCATCCCACAACGGCACCGGGCGCCACGCCAGCCCCTGGAACAGCCTGGCGACAGCCAACGCCCATCTGTTCCGGCCCGGTGACCAGTTACTGCTCAAGCGCGGCGCCACCTGTAAGGGCACTCTCAAGCCGCGAGGCTCCGGCACGGACGGCGCGCCCATCACCCTCGCCGGCTACGGCGCGGGCCGCGGCCGCCCCGTCGTCTCGGGCGACGCCGCCACCACCGAGAAGGCCGCGGTCCACCTCCACAACGTGGAGCAGTGGGAGATCCGCGGCCTGGAGATCACCTTCCCCGACAGCTCCACCGCCAGGCGCGAGCGCAACGGCCTCCTGGTCGAGATCGCCGACCTCCCGGACGGCGTCGGCACCCACTACGTGGTCGACGACGTCTCCGTGCACCACGTCGACGGCGACGCCACCAAGTGGTCCAACGGCATCCAGTTCCGCGTCTCCGGCACCTCGAGGCCGACCAACTTCGACGATGTCCTGGTGCAGAACTCCCGGATCACCGCCGTAGACCGGGAAGGCCTCACCAACCGCACCACCTGGATGTGCAGGCCGATCTACGGCTCCGGCGACGGCTGCGGATCCACCGTCAACTGGCGTGCCAACACCGGGATCGTCTTCCGTGGCAACAGCGTCAGCAACACCGGCGGCGACGGCATCGTGGTCCGCGCCTCCAGCCACGCCCTGGTCGAGCGCAACACCGTCCACGACATCGCGATGCGCCCCATGGGCTCCAACGTCGGTATCTGGACCATCAACAGCGATGACACCCTCATCCAGCACAACGAGGTCCACCACGTACGCAAGCTCCCCGGCAACGGCGACGGCCAGGCATTCGACTCCGACTACGGAAACAACCGGGCCGTGTTCCAGTACAACCACAGCCACGACAACGAGGGCGGTTTCATGCTCTTCTGCGGCGGCTGCGGAACAGGCTCCAGCAGTCACGGCACCGTCGTCCGGTACAACCTCAGCCGCTCCGACAAGAGTCGTGTCCTCGACGTCACCAAGGACGACAACGCCCGGGTCTACAACAACACCGTCTATCTCCCCGCAGGGTCCCGCACTGCCGTCGTCCATCAACGGGCGGCCACCACCAACATGGTGCTGAGCGGCAACGTCTTCTACAACCTCGGCTCCGGCGGCTACTCCGGACCGAGGTACACGCCCTCCGACTTCCTCTGGAACGGCAACACCTTCTACGGCAACCACCCGGCCAACGAGCCTGTCGACGCAGCCAGGAACACAGCGGACCCGAAGATCAAGAACCCCGGTGGCACGAGGCCCGACGACTACCGGCTGACCCCCGGCTCCCCGGCGCTCAGCGCAGGAGGACCGGTCGCGGCGGGCGCCACCGAGGACTACTTCGGATCACCCGCCCCAGGAGTCTGCCGCCCCGACGCGGGGTTCCACCAACTGAGCGGCTTCGACGACGACGACTGCCCGGCCCCCGACCTCGCCATCGACACCGGATTCGAATCGGGCACCCTCGCTGCCTGGTCCCCCTACGGGGGCGTCGGCGTCGTCACGACGCACACACACAGCGGACTCCACGCCGTACGAGTCGGTCCGGCTCAGGCCGCCGTCGAACAGGTCGTCCAGCTCAAGCCCCACACCACGTACCGGTTGAGCGGGTACGGAAAGGTCTCGTCCGCCGGCACCCAAGTCTCGCTCGGGGCCAAGGGATACGACAGCGCCGGCTCCTCCACCCGCCATGTCTTCACCCGCACCTCCTACACCAGAGGTTCCACCACGTTCACCACCGGTGCCACTTCCGACACCGCCAAGATCTACTGCTACGCGCGCTCGGGCACCGGCAACGGGTACTGCGACGACATCACCCTCATGGAGAACTAGCCGCCCCCCAGGTCAGGTTGGAGACCCATCCGCCATGCACACGGCTCAGCGAACAAGAAGCCGCAAAGCTCCCTGGATCCGGGCCGTCACCGGTCTGATCGTCTGCTACGCACTCCTCTTCAGCGGGAACACCATGCCGGCCGCCACCGCGGCCCTCGCCTCGACGGAGATCACTCTCGACGGGGACAGTGCCGGACGAACCTTCGACGGCATCGGGGCGATCAGCGGCGGTGGTGGCAACTCCCGCCTGCTGCGCGACTACCCCGAGCCGCAACGGTCACAGATACTCGACCACCTCTTCAAGCCGGGCCACGGCGCGGCCCTCCAGATGCTCAAGGTGGAGATCGGCGGTGACACCAACTCCACCGACGGTGCCGAGAGCAGTCACCAGCACACCCGGGACACCGTCAACTGCGCCGCGGGATACGAATGGTGGCTGATGAAGGAGGCCAAGCAGCGCAATCCGTCGGTCAAGCTCTACGCCCTGTCCTGGGGCGCGCCCGGTTGGATCGGCAACGGCGACTTCTGGTCCCGGGACATGATCGAGTACCTGATGAACTGGCTCGACTGCGCCCGGCAGCACGATCTGTCCATCGACTACCTCGGTGGCTGGAACGAGCGTGAGTACGACGCCGCCTGGTACAAGGACCTGGCAGCCACGCTCAGAGCGGAGGGCCACACCACCACCAAGGTGGTCGGCGCGGACGACAACTGGGACATCGCCACCAGCATGCGTGCCGACAGCTCCCTCGAGGACGCCGTCGACATCATCGGCGCTCACTACCCGTGCGGGTACCGGTCCCCGATGACCAGCTGCGCCACCACCACCGACGCGCTGGCCACCGGCAAGCAACTGTGGGCCGGCGAAAGCGGCTCCGACGACGCCAACGCCGGAGCACCGGCCATCGCACGCGGCATCAACCGCGGGTACCTGGACGCCAGGATGACCGGCTTCCTCAACTGGCCGCTGGTCGCCTCCCTCTACCAGAACCTGCACTACAACACCATGGGCCTCGTCATCGCCGACCAGCCCTGGTCCGGGGCGTACAGCGTCGGACGCAGCACCTGGGCCACCGCACACACCACGCAGTTCACCCGGCCCGGTTGGAAGTACCTGGACACCGCGTCCGGCTATCTGGGCGGCAACCGCGCCCACGGCAGCCATGTCAGCTACCGGGCGGCGGACAAGTCGGCATGGAGCACCGTCTTCGAGACCATGGACGCCACCGCCCCGCAGAACGTGATCCTCAGGACGGCCGGCGGCCTGCCGGGCGGCGCGCTACGCGTCTGGTCCACCGACCTCTCGGACCGCACCACCACCAGCCACCTGGTGCGCGGCGGCGACCTCACCCCCAGGGCCGGGGCCTACACCCTCACCCTCCGGCCCGGCCGGATCTACACCGTCACCACGACCACCGGCCAGGGCTCGGGAACCGGGACCGGTCCGATCCGCTCACCGCTCCCGCTGCCTTACGCGGACAGCCTCGCAGGCACCGGGCCGGGCCAAGAGGCGCGCCTCTTCTCCACCATGAACGGCGCCTTCGAGACGGCGCCCTGCGCCGGCGGGCGTGCCGGCCGGTGCCTGAGGCAGCAGTCCCCGCTCTCCCCGATCCGCTGGACCGACGAAGCGAGCAATCACCCGTACACCCTGATGGGAGGACTTCACTGGGCGGACTACACGGTCGGTTCGGACGTCCTGCTGGAAGAGCCGGGCACCATCGAGATCCTCGGCCGCGTCGGCACCCAGCGCCGCAACAACAAGGGACTGAACGCCTATCACCTGCGCCTGTCCGACACCGGCCGCTGGTCGCTGCAGAAGACCGACAGGAACTGGAACTTCACCACTCTTGCCGACGGCAGGATCGCGCCCCCCGGCACCGGCACATGGCACCACCTCGCCCTCACCTTCGAGGGCGACACCATCACCGCGCGCATCGACGGCACCAAGGTCGGCACCGCCAGGGACGGCAGCTACGGCGCCGGTCAGATCGGGCTCGGCACGGGCGGCTACCACGGCGCACAGTTCAGCAGGCTGAAGGTCACCCCCGGTTCCGATGCCGCCCTCAACGGCACCTACACCCTGGTCAACGCCAACAGCGGCAAGGTGCTCGACGCCTACGCCCGGGGTACGGCCGACGGTACCCCTGTCGTCCAGTGGGATGCCCACGGCGGCACCAACCAGCGGTGGCGCCTGACCTCGACCGGTGACGGGTACTACACGATCACCGGCGTCGCCGGCGGAAAGGTCCTGGCCGTCTCCGGGAACTCGGTTCTGCCCGAAGCGCCGCTCAACTTGTCGACCGGCGACAAGAGTTCTGGTCAGCAGTGGCTGGTGGCACGGTCCGACTCCGGTGGTTTCGT
>NZ_JBHUQX010000521.1:0-5654 GCF_042674225.1 Streptomyces sp. NPDC056948 | reverse complement strand
GTTCCCGTCGGCGTCCGGAAACCGCTGGGCCGGACGGGTCGCCGTACTGTGTCCGGTACGCGCCGGGCGGTATCCCGTAGCGCTCGCGGAAGGCGCGGTTGAAGTGGAACGGGCTGGCGAAACCCGAGGCCGCGGCCACCCGTTCCACGGGCAGGTCGGTGCCCTCCAGCAGACTCGCGGCGTGCCGCAGCCGGGCCTCGCGCAGGGCGCGCATGGGCGACTGACCGAGCTGCCGGCTGAACAGGTGGGCGAAGCGGGACGGCGACAGGGCGACGCCCTCGGCGAGCGAGCGGACGGTGTGCGGGGCGCCCGGGTCGGCGGCGATCAGCTCCTCGGCCCGGCGGATCCGTGCGTCGAGGCCGGGGCGGGGTGCCACCGGCCGGGCGCCGGCGGCAGCGAGGAGGACGATCTCCTCCAGCGCGCACAGGGCGAGCTCGCGGGCCGCGCTGCCGTGTGCGACGGCGACCTGCCCGTCCGGGGACGCCGGTGCGGGTGGTGCCTCGGTCCCGGTCCAGCGGGCGTCGGTGTGCATCCGCCGGAACGCCGACTCGACGCGGCCGTGCACACCGGCCGGGGCGGACGGGACGACGTGCACCCCGTCGCCGGCGTCGTACGGCCGCAGCCAGCCCGCCCACGACGGGCGGGCCTGGCAGTGCGCCCACCAGAACCGCCAGTGCCGGGCGCCGGGTTCCACCGCGTAGCCGTGCGGGACACCCGGGGCGAGCACTACGAGGTCCCCTGCGCCGACCGAGGTCTCCACGGCGCCCTGCCGCAGCCGGCCCCGGCCTCCCGTGGTCCAGGTGAAGAGCCAACTCGCGGAACCGCGCGGGCGGTTGACGGCGTAGCCGGGCGGCTGGTCGAAATGGCCGAGCACGACCAGGCCGGGCGGCGGGGCCGGGACCCCGTCGTCCCCGGTCTCAGCAGTGCCGGGCAATCCGTCAGCACGCACGGGCATCCTCCTCGACGACAGGGCGGCCTAGTGTCGGACCGTGGACAACCGACCGAGGAGTGCGCTCATGACAGTCACGGGCAACGGCGCCGCCGGCGCTCCCATCCTGGACCCCGCCGGGCTCCGGCGGTACCGGGAGGGGTTCGAGGAGGACGGTTTCACGGTCGTACGTGGGCTCTTCGGGGCCGACGAGATCGAGCGGCTGTGCGGCGAGTTCGCGGCACTGCACGCGGCCGGACCGGTACCCGGGCACTTCGAGCCGCGTGCGTCCGGGGCGGACGCGGATCCGCTGCGCGTCTGGCCTCGGGTGATGCACCCGCACGAGATCAGCGGCCTCGCCCGGGACGTCCTGCTGGACGCCCGGCTGCGCACGGTCCTGGAGGTGCTCCTCGGGGAGGAGGCCCTGGCCGCGCAGAGCATGTTCTACTTCAAGCCGCCGGGCGCCCGGGGCCAGGCGCTGCACCAGGACAACTTCTATCTGCGGGTGGATCCGGGCACGTGCGTGGCGGCGTGGCTGGCGTGTGACGTGATCGACCGGGAGAACGGCGGGCTGGAGGTCGTGCCGGGCACACACCGGATGGATGTGTTCTGCCCGGAGGAGGCCGATGCGGGGGTTTCCTTCGCCCGGGAGTACGTTCCGCCGCCGCCCGGGCTGGCGCCCGTGCCGGTGGACATGTCGCCGGGGGATGCTCTGTTCTTCAACGGCAGCCTGGTGCACGGGTCGCAGCCGAACCGTTCGGATGATCGGTTCCGGCGGTCGTTCATCGGGCACTATGTGGGGCGGTCGGCGGAGCGGATCGGTCGGTTCTACCGGACGTTGTCGATGAGTGGGGCGCGGGTGGCTCTGGCGGAGAGTGTGGGGGCGGGCCCCTGCGGGACGGAGTTCGCGCCGCAGGGGCCTCACTGATCGGTTGTCCGCGGCGCCGTTGTGGCTGATCGCGCCCACGCGGCGGAGCCGCACATCGATACAGCCCCGCGCCCCTAAAGAAGCTCAGTGACCGGCGATCGGATGCGCTGTGTAGGGACGCTCCAGTTCCTCGAGTTCCTTGTCGCTGAGCTGGAGGTCGACAGCGGCCACCGCGTCCTCCAGATGCCGGGGCTTCGACGCCCCCACGATCGGCGCTGAAACCGTGGACTGGTGGAGCAGCCAGGCCAGGGCCACCTGGGCGCGGGGGACGTCGCGGTCGGCGGCGATGCGGGTGACGGCCTCGACGATGGTGCGGTCGCCCTCCTGGTACAGGTTGCTGCCGAAGGTGTCGGTGGCGCTGCGGTCGGTCGTGGTGTCCCAGTCGCGGGTGAGGCGGCCGCGGGCGAGGGGGCTCCAGGGCAGTACGCCCACGCCCTGGTCCGCGCAGAGGGGCAGCATCTCGCGCTCCTCCTCGCGGTAGATGAGGTTGTAGTGGTTCTGCATGGAGACGAAGCGCGTCCAGCCGTTCAGCCGCGCGGTGTACTGGGCCTTGGAGAACTGCCAGGCGTACATCGAACTGGCCCCGATGTAGCGGACCTTGCCGGCCTTGACGACATCGTGCAGGGCCTCCATCGTCTCCTCGACGGGGGTGTGCGGGTCGAAGCGGTGGATCTGGTAGAGGTCGACGTAGTCGGTGCCGAGGCGGGTCAGACTCTGGTCGAGCTCGGTGATGATCGCCTTGCGGGACAGTCCGCCGCCGTTCGGCCCGGGCCGCATCCGGCCGTTCACCTTCGTCGCGAGCACGATCTCGTCGCGGCGGGCGAAGTCGCGCAGGGCACGGCCGGTGATCTCCTCGCTGGTGCCGTCGGAGTAGACGTTCGCCGTGTCGAAGAAGTTGATCCCCGCCTCGACCGCCTGCCGGATCAGCGGGCGCGAGGCCTCTTCGCCGAGGGTCCACTCGTGACGGCCGCGGTCGGGCAGGCCGTAGGTCATGCACCCCAGGCAGATCCGGGAGACGTCCAGGCCCGTCGAACCGAGCTTCACGTACTGCATCGTTGCTGCTCCTGCCTTCGGGAGGGTTTCCAGGGGGAGCGTACGTGCTCGTGTGCGCTCGAGGCAGGGTGCGCCGGACCGGCTGACGGGCCGTCATCGTTGCTGCCCCCAGGTGACCGCACGGCGTGGGAGCGGCGAGGCGGCCGGGCCGCTGCCGCATCCTCGGCGCAGGTGACCGGCGCCCGGCCGGTCGGCGGCGTACGGGAGAAGGCGTGGCGGCACGACGGAGGACACTGAGGATCCTGACCGGGGCGGCCGCGGCGTCCCTCGCCCTGATCTCGACCGCCTGGAGCCGGCCGGCCCCGCCGGGGCACGAGGTCCGGGCCCAGGCCCCGGCGGCCGAGGGACCGGCGACGCTGTGCGCACCCGCGGGCATCCTGCGCGGAGCGGACGGTGAGCGGGCCGCCGTCAGCCTGTGCGCGGGCAGCGGCACACCGATGATGGCGGTCTCGGCCCCCGCGAACTGCGGCCGTCCCGGCACGTCCGCCCGGTACGCCTGTCTGACCTCCGGTACCTGGACGGCGAAACGCCAGGGCAGGACGGTCGCCTCCGGGACGCTGCCCGGTACGCAGCCGTACCCCGGCCCGGGGGCCTACGACGTCACGGCCACCGTGCACGTCCGCTCCACGCCGGGCGGTGTGGACCTGCGCGGCACGGTCCGGGCGACGCTCACCCTGAGCGCGCCGAAGCAGCGGCCCACGCACCGCGTCGAGGTCGACCGGACCGCCCTGCGTCGCGGGGCCACCACCGTGCTGACGTACCGGGTGTACCGCGACAGCGAACAGGGCGACGGCAGTGCCCGCTTCGGGCTGATCGGCGAGGAGAGCACGGGAGTGCGGATCAGCACGGCGGACGCCCGGTGCGTCAACCCGCTCATCGGACGGGCCCCGTCCACAGCCAGGCTGACGCACTCCGTGGACTGTGCGCTGACCGACCTCCAGCCGGGCCGTCCGGCCACCGTGCGGGTCCAGGTCACTCAGGGGTCCGCCTGCTCGACGGTGGTCTCGAAGCTGGGCTACTGGATGCCGCGCGGGCAGGCGCTCTACACCGGCGGCATGGTGGAGGGGCCCATGGTCGGCTGCGGCTGACCGTCAGTCCCGTTCGACCAGGTCCAGTGCCCGCTCCCAGCCGAACTCCGGCCGCCCGCCGCCCTCGACCGGCTCCCCGGTGTACGGCTCCCCGAACCGCACGCCCATCCCCCGGAGCCGTTCGATGCTGTCCCGGTAGGCGGGGTGGGCGGCCAGCGCTTCGGCCACGCACGGCAGGACGGCGATCGGCACGCCGAGCCCCGCCGCCTCGCACAGGGTGCCCAGCGCGAGGGTGTCGGCGATGCCGGCCGCCCACTTGTTGACGGTGTTGAAGGTGGCGGGTGCGACGACCAGGGCGTCGGGCGCCGGGAAGGGGCGCGGATCGCTGGGGGTGCGCCAGGCCGAGCGGATGGGGCGGCCCGTCTGGGCTTCGACGGCGGCGGTGTCGAAGAAGCCGTTCATGGCGACGGGCGTCGCGATGACGCCGACCTCCCAGTCCCGCTCCTGCGCGGCGGTGATCAGTTTGCTGACGTCCGCGGCGATTCCGGCGGCGCAGACGACGACGTAGAGGAAGGGCTTGCGGGCGGCCTGTTCGGTCATCCCGAAAACCTAGCGACTCCCCCGGGCTCACCGGAGGGGGAAGGTGCGTCCGCGCTCCGGCTCCGGCCGCGGCCCGAAGATACGGCGCTCCTTCTCGTCGATCGGTACGTCGTTGATGCTCGCCTCGCGGCGGGTCATCAGCCCGTGCTCGTCGAACTCCCACAACTCGTTGCCGTAGGAGCGCCACCACTGTCCCCCGGCGTCACGGCACTCGTACTGGAAGCGGACGGCGATGCGGTTGCCGTCGAAGGCCCAGAGGTCCTTGCGCAGCGCGTACTCCTGCTCGCGCTCCCATTTGCGGGTCAGGAACTCGACGATCCGGGCGCGCCCGGTGACGAAGGTGTCGCGGTTGCGCCAGACGGAGTCCTCCGAGTAGGCGAGGGCGACCTTGTGCGGGTCGCGGGTGTTCCAGGCGTCCTCGGCGGCCTGGACCTTCTGTGCGGCGCTCTCGCGGGTGAAGGGCGGCAGGGGCGGGCGGTCGGTCATCGATGCTCCCTGGTCACAGCGGAGAACGAGCGTTCTCCGGATGACTGCTACCGTAGGAGAACGCTCGTTCTCTCGTCAAGGAGTGATGGTGGATGGACAGCGCGGTGGCCCGGGAGCGGGCGCTGGACGCGGCCGAGGAGTTGTTCTACGGGCGGGGCGTGCAGTCCGTCGGGATGGACGACGTACGCGGCACGTCCGGGGTCTCGCTCAAGCGCCTCTACCAGCTTTTCCCGGCGAAGGAGCAGTTGGTGGAGGCGTATCTGGAGCGGCGCGACGCGCGCTGGCGCGGGCAACTGGCCGAGTACGTCGAGCGGCACGGGGAGCCCCGGGAGCGGATCCTGGCCGTGTTCGACTGGCTCGGCCGGTGGTTCGGCGAGCCGGGCTTCCGCGGCTGCGCGTGGATCAACGCCTACGGCGAGCTCGGCGCCACGTCCGCGCGCGTGGCCGGCCAAGTGCGCGCGCACAAGCGGGCGTTCCGGGACTACCTCGCCTCGCTCGTGGACGCGGCGGGACTGCCCGGCGCGCTGGCCGGGCACCTGTTCCTGCTGGCCGAGGGTGCCATGGTCACGGCGGGTGTCACCAGGAGCGCCGAGCCCGCGGCCGAGGCGCGCGAGGCGGCCCGGCTGCTCCT
>NZ_JBHUQX010000520.1:0-5696 GCF_042674225.1 Streptomyces sp. NPDC056948 | reverse complement strand
GGATCAAACAGTCGGACTACCCGGTCGGCTGGAAAGGCGTGGTCAGCTCCATGTCCGAAGATGACGGACTCACCAACAAGTCGGTCGTGAAGGGGGTACAGCTGCTCCGCGAACTGGCACGGCACGGCTCCGGAGCGACGGTCACGGACCTGGCCAAGGCCGTGGGGCTGTCCCGGCCGACGGCGTTCCGGCTTCTGAACAGTTTCGAGCGGACCGGCTTCGTCGACCGGAACGACGCCAAGTACACCCTGGGCTGGGAGTTCGCGCGGCTGGCGCGGCAGGCCGATCCGTACGCCGGCCTCGTCTCGCGGATCCAGCCCATCCTGGACGAACTCGCGGAAACGCTCCGGGAGACGGTGACGATGTCGGTGCCGACGCCGCCCGGCCGGGAGCTGGACCTGATCGCGGCTGCCAAGGGCGCCCATGTCGTGGGGGTGTCGGTCGGGGCGCTGATCGGCCAGCACTGGCCGTTGCACGCGAGTTCCACCGGCAAGATCCTGCTGGCCGAGTTGACGGCGGAGGACCTGGAGAAGGCCCTGCCGGAGCGGCTGGAGTCCCTGACCCGCGACACGATCGTCGACCGGGATGCCCTGTTCAGAGAGTTGCAGCAGGTCCGTGAGCAGGGCTATTCCATCATCGACAACGAGCTGGAGGAGGGACTGCTCTCGCTGTCCCGCCCCCTTCGTGACTCGGCCGGCAGTCTGGTGGCCATCCTCACCGTGGACGCGCCTCGCTACCGCTTCGGCCGCGACCGTATCCCCGAGGCCCTGCAGCGGATGCAGGGCGCGACGGACCAGCTCGTGGATCTGATGTGGCCGGGCGACAAGGACGTCCCGGCCGACCGGGTCTGACCCGGGTCAGCTCTCCGTCGCCGTGGCCGGGAGCCGCTCAGATTGTCCGTCGATGGTGCGCGGGACCCGCAGCGGGTTGCTCTCCCGGAGCGCCGGCGGGAGGAGATCGTCCGGCGCGTCCTGGAAGACGACCGGGCGCAGGAAGCGCCACACCGCGCCGGTTCCCACCGAGGTGTGCGCGGAGGTGGCCGCCGGGTAGGGGCCGCCGTGGTTCTGGGCATGGGTGACGGCGACACCGGTGGGCCACGCGTTGAAGACGACTCGTCCGGCACGCTGCTGCGCCAGTTCCACCAGCCGCCGGTATTTGTCGCCTCCCGGCGCACCGGAGGCCTCCCGGGAGGTGTGGATGCTGACGGTCAGGGCGCCGTCGAGGTCGGCCAGCAGGTCTTCCACCTCCTCCTCCGTGTCGTACGGCACCACCAGCGCGGCCGGGCCGAAGCACTCCTCGAGCAGGACGGCGGCCGCCGCACGAAGCTGTGCCACGGAGGCGACGCGGACCAGACTGGGCGAGACCTGGGGCACTCCCCCGTCGTCCGTGGAGACGGCCCCCTTGACGAGAACGTCCGTGCCCGCGGCCGCGGTGATCTCGGCGAGGCGGTACCCGTAGCCGGTGGCGATGTCGGCGCTCAGCATCGGGGCGGCAGCCACCTCGCCCGCCGCACGGGCGATCACTTCGACCGTCTGTGCCGTGTCCGCGTCCCTGGGCAGCAGGAGGACGCCCGGCTTGGTGCAGAACTGGCCGGTGCCCAGGGTGAAGGAGGCGACGAAGCCGGAGGCGATCTCCTCCGCTCGCTCGGCCAGCGCTTCCTCGGTGACGACGACGGGGTTGATGCTCCCGAGTTCGCCGTAGAAGGGGATCGGGGTCGGGCGGGCGGCGGCGATGTCGAACAGGGCCCTGCCGCCGCGCACGGAGCCGGTGAACGCCGCGGCGCTGATCCGGGCGTCGCGCAGCACCGTGACGCCCGCCTGCCGGCCGGTGATCATGGCGAAGACGCCTTCGGGAGCCCCCGCCTCGGCCAGCGCCTCGTGCACGATCGCCGCGGTCGCGGCAGAGGTACGGGGGTGCCCCGGGTGCGTCTTGAGGATGACCGGGCAGCCGGCCGCGAGCGCGGAGGCGGTGTCGGTGCCCGCGACGGAGAAGGCGAAGGGGAAGTTGCCCGCCGCGAAGACGACGACCGGGCCGATCGGGACCTGGTGGCGTCGCAGTTCGGGGCGCGGGCCGAGGACGAACTCGGGGTCGGCCCGGTCGATCGTCACATCCAGGTAGGCGCCGGAGCGCACCCGGTCGGCGAACATGCGCAGTTGCACGGTGGTGCGCTTGATCTCGCCGGTCAGGCGGCCGGTGGTGTAGCCGGTCTCCGCAGCCGCCGGCGGCACCAGTTCGCCGGTCCGTGCGTCCAGCGCGTCGGCGACGGCGGTCAGCGTGTCGGCCCGGGCGGCGGGGGTGAACCGACCCCACGAGGGCGCCGCGGCGGCTGCCCGGGCGAGGAGTCGTTCGACTTCTTCCGGTGCGGTCTCCGGCTCGGTCGCGGAGGGGCGCGTGGTGCTCATGGTGTGTCCTGTTCCGGTCTCGGAGGGAAATCGGGCGGCGAGGACGGGGCAGCCGCCCGCGAGCTGTCGGGTCGGGCCGGGAGGGCCGGGCCTCAGGCGGCGATCGGGTCCCGGTAGCTGCCGAGCCGGCCCTTGTGGAAGACGAGCGGCTCGCCGGGGCCGGTGGACATGCGCAGTACACGGGCGATGACGATGACGTGGTCGCCCCCGTCGAGCTCCTGCACCTGCTCGCAGTCGATCCAGGCGACGGCGCCGTCGATGCGCGGGGCGCCGTCCGGGGAGGCGTGCCAGGCCACGTCGGCGAACTTGTCCCCGCTCTTGCGGGACAGCGAGCGGCACACGGACTCCTGGGCCTCGGCCAGGACACTGGCGCTGAACCGGCCGCCGCTGCGGACCTTGGGCCAGCTGCTGGAGGTGCGGGCGACGCTGAAGGTGGCCAGCGGCGGGTCGAGGGAGAGCGACTGGAACGTACCGACGATCATGCCGACGGGCTGCTCCGTCGCCGGCTCGACGCCGGTCACGGCCACCACGCCGGTGGGCAGGTGGGACATGACGTGGCGGAAGTCCGTCTGGTCGATGCGGACGGTCGGGTCGAGCTGGGTGCCGGAGGAGGTGGTGGTCATGATGACGCTCCCTTCGATGTGGTGCGACGAGCGGGTTTGGTGCGGCGAGCTGATGTGGTGCGGCGAGTCGTTGCGGTGCGGCGAGCGGAGAAGGTGTCGGGGCGCACGGCCCGCGCGGGACGCGCCCGGTGCGATGGGCCGTCAGGCCGGTGCGCCCTGGTGCCGCGGGGCGTTCGCGCGGATCGCGGAGGCCGGGTGGTCGGGCAGGGTGAGCTGCCGCCCGGCGCCGTAGAAGCTTTCGCGCAGGGTGGTGGTCCTCTCGTCGTAGGAGTCCCGGACCAGGCCCTGCCGCCGCAGTTCGGGCAGGGCCAGTTCGATGAAGTCCTCCCAACTGCCCGGCTTCGTCGCGTAGCTGAGGTTGATGCCGTCGATGCCGGCGGTCTCCTGCCACCGGCGCAGCTCCGCGGCGACGGTTTGCGGGGAGCCGACGACGACCGCGCCGCTGCCGCCGATGCCGATGAACTCGGCGATCTGCCGGGCTGTCCAGGTCCGGTCGGGGTCGGCCTTGGAGAACATCTCCACCATGGAGCGGGAGCCGTCGACGTCCGCGTACTCGAGGGGAGTGTCGGGGTCGAGGGAGCTCAGGTCGATGCCGGTCCAGCCGGCGAAGCGGGCCAGGGCTCCCTCGTAGCTGACGTTGCGCACGTGCTGCTCGAACTTCTCCTGGGCCTGCGCGTCCGTGGGGGCGACGATCACGGTGATCAGGGCCAGCACCTTCACGGAGCGCGCGTCACGGCCCGCCTCGGCGACCGCGGTGCGGATCTTGTCGACGCCGCGCCGGGTCATCTCGGGCGTCAGGGAGTTCACGAAGACCGCTTCGGCGTTGTGTGCGGCGAAGCGCATCCCTCGCGAGGAGGCGCCTGCCTGGAACAGCATGGGGGTGCGCTGCGGCGACGGTTCGCACAGATGCACCCCCGGGACCTCGAAGTAGGTGCCCTTGTGCTCGATGGGGTGGATGCGCCGCGGGTCGGCGTAGACGCTCGCCTCCGCGTCGCGGACGACGGCGTCGTCCTGCCAGGAGGCTTCCCAGAGCTTGTAGCAGACCTCCAGGTACTCGTCGGCCATGTCGTAGCGCTTGTCGTGCGGGATCTGTGTGCCGAGCCCCAGGTTGCGGGCGGCCGACTCGTTGTACGACGTGACGATGTTCCAGCCGACCCGGCCGGCCGTCAGGTGGTCCAGCGTGCTGAACTTGCGGGCCAGCGCGTAGGGCTGCTCGTACGTCAGCGACGCCGTGACCCCGAAGCCCAGGTGGCGGGTGGCGGCGGCCATCGCCGACACGACGAGCGTCGGGTCGTTGATCGGGAACTGCCCGGCGTCCCGGATCGCGGCGTCGGGTGAGCCGGCGTAGACGTCGTGGTAGCCGACGGTGTCCGCGAAGAAGATGCCGTCGAAGCGGGCGTCTTCGAGCATCCGGGCCATGCCGGTCCAGTACGAGAGGTCGGTGTAGCGCGCGCCCTGGTCCCGGGCGTCCCGCCAGGACCCCGCGGTCAGGTGAGCGGGGGCGGTCACGTCGAAGGCGAAGAGTTTCAAGGGCTGGTTGCTCATGCTGCGCTCCAGGCGAGTGGCGGGCTCTGCCCGCAACGAAGAACGTTCATTAAGCGAACGTCGCGTTCAATTCGAATGTTGGAGTCTCGTAAGGCGTGGTGTCAACGGGTTCAACATGGTCGGATTCTCGTGATTCTGGAGGCCTCCAATCCCACTTCGGTTGCGTCGTTCGCATAGTGAACGCGCACGTGGACACGACGGGCATGCCGCCGCGTCCACGTGTGCGCACAGAGGGCTGTGACCTTGGATGTATGGGTGCCGTCGGAGCTACGCCTTCTTCTCGACGGCCGCGTCCGCGTGCGGGGCCGACGTCTCGCTCAGCGGGCGTCCCATCGTCTCCGGGGCGAGGGCCTGGGAGACCGCGGCGCCGACCACGCAGATGCCCGCGGCGATGAGCATCGTCGGCCCCGCGCCGAGATGATGCATCGCCAACGGGAGCAGAAAGGTGCCCAGGCCGGCGCCGACCCGGCTGAAGGCGGTGGCGAATCCGGTCCCGAGGCCGCGGATCTCCGTGGGGAAGATCTCGCCCGGATAGACGCCGGTGAGGGCGGTACACATCGCGTTGGCGAAGGCGAAGATCAGGAAGCAGGCAAGGATCAGCGCGGAGGGAGCGGAGGACCACAGCCCGATGACGACGAGCACGGCCGCACACACCCACTGCTGAGGGATGGTCAGCCTGCGTCGGCCGACCCGGTCGATGAGCGCCAGCGAGGCCAGCACACCGGCGAGGGCGAGGCCGTTGATCCCGATGGCCCCGCCGAAGCCGTCGCCCAGGCCGTAGTCGGACAGCACGCTGGCCGCGAACGTGGCGATGGCGAAGTACGGGGTGACGGCGCAGAACCAGAACACCGAGATGAATGTCGTGGCCCGCCAGTAGCCGCGCGAGAACAGCATCCCGAAGGTGCCGGGGCGAGTGGATTCGTTCGAGAGGTCGAGGGCTTCGGAAGGCGACTCGAGGTAGTCGTGGGCGACCTGCCGGGCCTCCTCGGTCCGGCCCTGCGTCATCAGCCACCGGGGGGACTCGGGCATGCCCAGCCGGGCCGCGAACAGGATGACCGCCGGGAGGGTGCTGGAGCCCAGGATGATGCGCCAGTCCATCGAGAACACCGCGCTCATGGTGTATCAG
>NZ_JBHUQX010000519.1:0-5729 GCF_042674225.1 Streptomyces sp. NPDC056948 | reverse complement strand
CCACGCCGCCCTGCTGCACACGGGCAAGGTGCTGATCGTCGCCGGGTCGGGCAACGAGCCCACGGTCCGGATCAAGTCGCCGACCGCACAAGGGATAACGTACGTCGACATGGGCACGACTGCTGCAGTTGAGCGCCCCGCGCCCAGGGGCTCGTCGAAGGCCCGTCGGCGGCGGGTCGTGGGTTTGGGCACCCTCGTGGCGCTCCTGGTGATCGCCACGGTGCTGTCGCTGGCCGTCGGCGCACGCGCGTTGAGTCCCACCGACGTGTGGCACGGGCTGTTCGCGGCCCCGGAGGCCGACCAGCGGCTCACCGAGATCCGGCTCATCGTGCAGACCGTGCGGGTGCCCCGGACGGTTCTCGGGGTCGTGGCGGGCATCGCCCTGGGCGTCGGCGGGGCGTTGATCCAGGGGTACACGCGCAATCCGATCGCCGACACGGGCCTGCTGGGCGTGAACTCCGGCGCCTCGTTCGCGGTCGTGGTGGCGATCTCCGTGTTCGGGTTCGGCAACCCGTTCCAGTACGTCTGGTTCGCCTTCCTGGGGGCGGGGATCGCCGGTGTCGTCGTCTTCGGGCTGGCGAGCATCGGCCGGGGCGCGGGCAACCCGCTGACGCTCGCACTGGCCGGACAAGGGGTCACGGTGTTCCTGGCGGCGATGACCACGGCGGTCGCGCTCTCGGACCAGCAGGCCCTGAACGCCCTGCGGTTCTGGAACTCGGGCTCCCTGAACGGGGTCGGATTCGACGTCATCTGGCCCGTCACCGCCTTCATCGGCGCCGGTCTCGTGCTGGCCCTGACCACGCTGCCCTCCCTGAACCTGCTCAACCTGGGTGACGACGTGGCACGGGGACTGGGCGTGAACATCGCGCTGAGCCGGACCGTCGGCATCGTGTCCATCACCCTGCTGGCGGGAGCGGCGACGGCGGCCTGCGGACCCATCGCGTTCCTCGGGCTGATGGTGGCCCACGTGGCCCGGTATCTGACCGGGCCGGACTACCGCTGGCTGGTGCCGTACGCAGGTCTGCTCGGGGCCGTCGTCCTGCTGCTCTGCGACATCGTGGGCCGACTGGTCGTGCGGCCGGGCGAGTTGGACGCGGGCGTCCTCGTGGCGCTCCTCGGCGCCCCGTTCTTCGCGGTTCTGGTGTGGCGCGGAAAGTTCAGGAAATCATGAACGTGACAGATGTGAAGCCGTCGGTGCTGCCGGGCGTGCGGCTCGGCCGGGTGTCGTTCGTCTGGCGGCCCTGGATCCTGTGCGTGACGCTGCTCCTGGCGACGGCGACCTTCCTGGTCTTCTGTCTGTCCATCGGCGTCGGGGACTTCCCCATCAGCCTGTCGCGGGTGATCGCGACGATCCTCGGGCGGGGCGAGCAGGTCGACCAGTTCGTCATCATGGACCTGCGGATGCCGCGTGCCCTGGCCGGGCTCGTCGTGGGCATCGCGCTGGGGGTGTCCGGGGCGATCACGCAGTCCATCGCCCGCAATCCCCTGGCCAGCCCGGACGTTCTCGGCATCACCTCGGGCGCCAGCGCGGTCGCGGTGTTCCTGGTGACCGTGTCGGGCGGGACCGCAGCCGCGATCGTCAACTCCGTGGGCCTGTCGGCGGCCGCGCTCGCGGGCGGGCTCGGCACGGGCCTGCTGGTGTACTTCCTGGCCTGGCGGCGCGGGGTCGACGGCTTCCGGCTCATCCTCATCGGCATCTCCGTGAGCGCCGTGATGGAGGCGATCACGACCTGGCTGCTCGTCACGGCCGACATCAGGGACGTGGCCAAGGCCCAGGCGTGGCTCGTCGGTTCGCTGGAGGACCGCGAGTGGGACGAGGTCTGGGTGGCGCTGTGGTGCTCGCTCGTCCTCCTCGTCGTGGTGTCCTTCGTCGCGTTCCAGTTCAAGCCGATGCACTTCGGCGACGAGGTCGCCGCCGGCCTGGGCGTCCGGTACGCCGCGGTACGGGCGGTCCTGCTGCTGTGCGCCGTGCTGCTGGCCGGTGTGGCGGTGAGCGCGGCGGGCCCGGTCCCCTTCGTGGCGCTGGTGGCGCCGCAGGTGGCGATGCGTCTGGCGAGGTGCCCGACACCGCCGATGGCGGCCTCGGGGCTCGTGGGCTCGTTGCTGCTGATCGGCTCGGACCTGGTCGCGCGCACGGCGCTGCCGGTCTCGCTGCCGGTCGGTGTGGTCACCGCCGCGATCGGCGGCCCCTTCCTCGTCTATCTGCTGGTGCGGGCGAACCTCAGATAGGTGTACAAGAGTCAGGCATACCTAAGTAAGGGGGGCTTGTGGTCGCACAGTCCATCAACCGGACGAAGACCGGGGTCGACGACGCCTCGCGGCTGGCAGCCAAGGGTGTCACGGTCGGGTACGGCGGCCGGGTCGTCATCGACGAGCTCGACGTGGCGATACCGCCGGGCGTGGTCACCACGATCATCGGCCCCAACGGCTGCGGGAAGTCGACCCTGTTGAAGACGCTGTCGCGGCTGCTCAAGCCGTCCGGGGGCTCCGTCGTCCTGGACGGCGAGGACATCGGCCGGCTCAGGACCCGGGACGTGGCGAAGAAGCTCGGTCTGCTGCCGCAGGCGCCGGTCGCGCCGGAGGGGCTGACGGTGGCGGACCTGGTCGCCAGGGGCCGCCATCCGCACCAGAGCTGGCTGCGCCAATGGTCCTCGGACGACGCCGAGGTGGTGGAGCGCGCGCTGGCCATGACCGGGGTGTCCGATCTGGCGGACCGGCCGGTCGACGCGCTGTCCGGCGGGCAGCGCCAGCGCGTCTGGATCTCCATGACGCTGGCTCAGGGCACCGATCTGCTGCTGCTGGACGAGCCGACGACCTATCTGGACCTGGCGCACGCGATCGACGTCCTGGATCTCGTGGACGACCTGCACGAGTCGGGCTGCACCGTCGTCATGGTGCTGCACGACCTCAACCTGGCCACGCGCTACAGCGACAACCTCGTCGTCATGAGGGAGGGTTCGATCCTGGCGCAGGGCCACCCGCGTGACGTGATCACCGCCGAGCTGCTGCACGAGGCGTTCGGGCTGCGCGCGCGGGTCATCGACGACCCGGTGGGCGACCGGCCGCTCATCGTCCCTATCGGTCGCACACACGTCCAGTTGGACACATCCCGATAAAGACGGAGAAGTAAGGCTAGGCTAACCTCACTCCATCACGGTAAGGTTTGCCTGCCCTTAGGCGAGGGTGCAGCGAACTAGCTCGAAAGCAAGGGGTTTTGGATGCTCCTCCACCGAACGACGCTCGGCAGGCCCTGGCGGCGCATGGCGGCGATACTGACCGCCGCCACCCTCGGCGTCGGTCTCCTCGCGGGATGCGGTTCCGACTCGGCGGACAAGACGGACCAGCAGAACGACGGCACGCAGGCCGCGGCCGCCGGCGCCTTCCCGGTGACCGTGGAGCACGCCTTCGGATCCACGACGGTCGACAAGGCGCCCAAGCGGGTCGTCTCCGTCGGCTACACCGACGACCAGACCATCCTGGCGTTCGGCATCAAGCCCGTCGGCATGGTCGACCAGTACCCGAACCCCCCGGGCAAGAGTCCTGACATCAACACCCAGTGGCCCTGGGTCAAGGACAAGTGGGGCGACACCAAGCCCGAGGTCGTCATGAAGAACGGCGACTCCGGCCCCAACTACGAGAAGATCGCCGCCCTGCGCCCGGACCTGATCGTCGCGGTCTACTCCGAGATCGACAAGGCCGCCTACGACAAGCTGTCCAAGATCGCCCCGACGGTGGCGCGCACCAAGGCCGAGAAGGAGCCCTTCAGCGCCCCCTGGCAGGACAACGCGCTCCACATCGCCAAGGCCCTCGGCAAGGCCAAGGAGGGCGAGAAGATGGTCCAGGACATCCAGGGCCAGCTCGACTCCGCCAAGAAGGCCCACCCCGAGCTCGGGAAGGAAACCGCCGTCGCGCTGTCCTGGTACAAGGACTCGGTGGCGCCGTTCACCTCCACCGATGTGCGCGGACGACTCGTCACGGGCATCGGCTACAAGTACCAGACCGAGATCGACAAGATCGCGGGCGGCAGCTTCTACACCACGCTCTCGCCGGAGCGCGTCGACCTCGTCGACGTCGACCACATCTTCGTCATCAACGACAAGGCCGACACCGAGGCGCTGAAGAAGTTCAAGCTCTTCGCCAACCTGGACGCCGTGAAGAAGGGCAACGTGTCGTACCTGCTCGACAGTGAGGGACCCGCGGTCGGCGCGGCCATCTCCCAGGGCACCCTGCTGTCCATGCCGTACGCGATCGACGAGCTCGTCAAGTCGGTCGATCAGTAAGTGAGCACCACCGCGACGCGCCCCGCCCCGGCGACCCTGCGCACGACGACCGGACGCGAGGCCACCCGATGGGTCACGGCACACTGCCGTGAGATGCCCTGGCTGACGGCCGCCACCGTGCTCACCACGGTCGCGGGGGCGGCGCTCCAGGTGCTCCCGGTGCTCCTGCTCGGCCGGGTGGTCGACGGGGTCGTCGGGGGCGAGGAACGATCGATCCTGGTCACGATCGGGGTGTTGATCGGTGCCGCCGCGCTGCTCGGCGCGGCGGCCACCGCGGTCTCGACCTACCTGATCGGGCGGCTGGGCGCGGATCTGCTCGCCCGGCTGCGCGAAGGCGCCGTCCGGGCGGTGCTCGGGATGCCGAGCGCCCGGATCGAGCAGGTCGGCCGGGGAGACGTGCTCTCCCGCGTCGGTGACGATGTGGCCGTGCTGTCCAAGGGCATCCGCACGGCCGTGCCCACCGTGTTCTCGGCGGGCGTGCTGGTCGTCATCGCCACCCTCGGCATGTTCGGTCTTGACTGGCGGCTCGGCCTGGCGGGCGCCGGCGCACTGCCCGCGTACGCCCTGGCCCTTCGCTGGTATCTGCCCCGGTCCGCCCCGCTCTACCGGAAGCAGCGGGTGGCCCAGGCCGACCGGGCGCAGGCGTTCATCAGCGGTCTGAACGGCATCGACACGGTCCGCGCCTACCGCCTCGAGGGCGCCTTCCGCGAGAAGGTCACCAGTGAGTCGTGGCGGGTGCGCGAGCTCGGTATCGAGGTGTTCCGGTTCTTCGGCCGGTTCGTCGGCCGGGAGAACCGCGCCGAGTTCATCGGGCTCGTCCTGATCCTCGTCGTGGGGTACGCCCTGCTGGAGGCCGATGCCGCCAGCCTCGGCGAGGTGTCGGCGGCTCCGCTGCTGTTCCACCGGCTGTTCACCCCGCTGGGCGCCATCATGTTCACCTTCGACGAGGCGCAGAAGTCGGGCGCGAGCCTGACCCGCCTGGTCGGGGTGCTGGGGGAGGCCGCCGAGGAGCGCCTGGTGGGCGACGAGTCCGTGCCGGCGGCAGAAGCCGGTTCGTACCCGGTGGTGGTGCGGGGGCTGACGTTCCGTTATCCCGGCTCCGAGGATCCGGTGCTGCGGGACGTCGACCTGACCATTCCCGACGGTGGTTCGCTCGCCCTGGTGGGGGCGACGGGTGCGGGCAAGACGACCCTGGCCGCGCTGATCGCCGGCATAGGGACCCCGGAGGCCGGGTCGGTGCGGGTCGGGCCGACCGATCTCGCCGACCTGGACGAGGCCGGAGCGCGGGCCCTGGTGAGCATCCTGACGCAGGAGACACATGTGTTCTCCGGTCCGCTCGCCGAGGACCTGCGGCTGGCCGCACCCGGCGCGAGCGATGACGAGTTGGGGGAGGCGCTGCGCACGGTCGGCGCCGGAGGATGGCTCGAACTGCTCCCCGACGGTCTGAAC
>NZ_JBHUQX010000518.1:0-5756 GCF_042674225.1 Streptomyces sp. NPDC056948 | reverse complement strand
CGGTCACACATACACGTACGGGGGGACGGTCAGGTCTTCTTCGCCGACCCGGCCCCGTCCTTGGCCTCGTCGTCCTTCGCCTCGTCCTCGGCCTCGTCGTCCTTGCCGACGGCGTCATCGGCCTTCTCGCCCCCGTCGGCTTCACCGCCGGAGGCCGCCGCGCCGGGCTCCACGACGTCTTCCCGGCCGGGGCTCTTCTTCGACGAGATCACCAGGTAGGCGACCGCGAGCAGGAACACGAAGATCGCGGTCCACACGTTCAGCCGGAGGCCCAGAATGTGGTGGGCGTCGTCGACGCGCATGTACTCGATCCATCCACGCCCCGCGCAGTACGCGGCGACGTACAGCGCGAACGCCCGCCCGTGTCCGAGCCGGAAGCGGCGGTCGGCCCAGATGACCAGGACCGCGACGCCGATGCACCACAACGACTCGTACAGGAACGTCGGGTGGTAGGTGCCCGGCACCCGCCCGTCCGCCGAGGACGTGATCTCCAGGGCCCACGGCAGGTCGGTCGGCTTGCCGTACAGCTCCTGGTTGAACCAGTTGCCCCAGCGGCCGATGGCCTGGGCGAGGGCGATGCCCGGGGCGACGGCGTCGGCGTAGGCCGGCATCGGGATGCCCCGGCGACGGCAGCCGATCCACGCGCCCAGCGCACCCAGCGCGATCGCGCCCCAGATACCGAGACCGCCCTCCCAGATCTTGAAGGCGTCCACCCAGTCACGGCCCTCGCTGAAGTACAGCTCGTAGTCCGTGATCACGTGGTAGAGCCGACCGCCGACCAGGCCGAAGGGCACGGCCCAGACCGCGATGTCGGCCACCGTGCCGGCCCGCCCGCCCCGGGCGATCCAGCGCTTGTTGCCGAGCCAGACGGCAACGAAGACGCCGATGATGATGCAGAACGCGTAGCCGCGCAGCGGAATGGGGCCGAGGTACAGCACCCCGCGCGACGGGCTGGGAATGAAGGCAAGTTCCATGGCAAGGTCGACGCTACCCTGCCGCACCGGGCCCACGGCAGGCGGCCCGGCTACGGGTCCATAACGGGGGCGAGAGAAAAGCCCTTACCCCTTGTTCGCCTCCAGCACCATCTTCTTCAGCTTCGCCGGGGTCATCGCCCGGTCCTGGTAGATGTTCTCACCCTTGAACAGCACGGTCGGCGTGCCCGAGAAGCCGCCCTTGTTGAAGGCCTGATGGGACTTGGCGACCCAGCCGTTGTGCGTGCCGTCCTGCACGCACTTGCGGAAGGCCGGGGTGTCCAGGCCGTCGACCTTGCCCGCCAGCTCGATCAGCTTGCCGTTGTCGGCGTAGGCGTCGTCGACCTCGGGGGGCTGGTTGTCGAAGAGCACGTCGTGGTACGCGGGGTACTTCCCGGCGTCCTGGGCGCAGGCCGCGGCGTTGGCCGCGTTGCGGGAGCCGGTGCCGCCCATGTTGCCGTCGATGAGGGTGACCAGGTGGTACTCCGCCTTCAGCTCGCCGGCCTCGGTCAACTCGTGGATCACCGGCCGGTACCTCGTCTCGAAGGACTTGCAGGCCGGGCAGCGGAAGTCCTCCCACACCGTGAGCGTGGACTTGGCGCTGTCCTTGCCGACCGGGATGGCGAGGCCGTCCTTGCCCTGCGCTCCCGAGGGGGCCACGACCGGGCCCGACGCCTCGCTGTCGTCCTCCTTGCCGGCGTTGGCGGCGACGACGCCGATCACCGCCGCGAGACCCAGGACGGCGACGACGGCCCCGCCCACGATCAGCGCGCGCCTGCGCTTGTCCGCGGACTTCTGCTTCTCACGCTCGACCGCCAGCTTCTCCCGGGCGGTGCGCTTTCCCTCACGGTTCTTCTCGCTCACACCCCGGAAACGAACCGGGGAGGCGCAGCGCGCCTCCCCAGCCCCAGGTCCACTCGTACGAGGGACCGGTATGACTTCCCGGTTTCTTACGCCTGTCCGCGCACGCCCTTCGCGAGGTCACCCGCGAGCGCGCGGACGGCCTCGACACCGGCCGCGTCGTCCGGCGCGTCCAGCATGGCCTTGACGAACGCCGAGCCGACGATCACGCCGTCGGCGAAGCCGGCGACCTCGGCGGCCTGGGTGGCGTTGGAGACGCCGAGCCCGACGCAGACCGGCAGCCCGGTGCCGGCCGCCCTGGTGCGATCCACCAGGTCCTCGGCCTGCGAGCTGACGGTCGCGCGGGTGCCGGTGACGCCCATGAGGGAGGCGGCGTAGACGAACCCGCTGCCCGCGGCGGTGATGTCCGCGAGCCGCTCGTCCTTGCTGCTGGGGGCGACGACGAAGACCGTGGCGAGCCCGTGCTTCTCCGCGTGCTCCCTCCACAGCGCCGACTCCTGCACGGGCAGGTCGGGCAGGATGCACCCGGCGCCGCCCGCCTCGGCGAGCTCGGCCGTGAACCGCTCGACGCCGTAGCGGTCGATGGGGTTCCAGTACGTCATGACCAGGATGGGCTTGCCGGTGGCCCGGTGGGCCTCGCGGACGGTGCGCATCACGTCGGCGATCTTGACGCCGCCGCGCAGGGCGATGTCGTCGGCGGTCTGGATGACGGGACCGTCGAGGACGGGGTCGCTGTGCGGCAGACCCACCTCGACGATGTCGGCGCCGCCGTCGATGACGGCCTTGATCGCCTCGATGCCGCCGTCCACGGTCGGGAACCCGGCCGGGAGGTAGGCGATGAGCGCCGAGCGCCCCTCGGACTTCGCCGCTGCCAGGGTGTCGCCCAACAGCCGGATGTTGCCGCTCACTTGGCGTCCCCCTCGATCTCGGCGGTGTCGGTGTCCGCGTCGGCGGCGACCTCGGCGTCGGTGTCGTAGAGGCCGAAGTAGCGGGCGGCGGTGTCCATGTCCTTGTCGCCGCGGCCGGACAGGTTGACCACGATCAGCCCGTCCTTGCCCAGCTCCTTGCCGACCTCCAGGGCGCCGGCCAGCGCGTGGGCGCTCTCGATGGCCGGGATGATGCCCTCGGTACGGGACAGCAGGCGCAGGGCCTGCATGGCCGCGTCGTCGGTGACCGCGCGGTACTCGCCGCGGCCGGAGTCCTTGAGGTAGGAGTGCTCGGGGCCGATGCCCGGGTAGTCCAGACCGGCCGAGATCGAGTACGGCTCGGTGATCTGGCCCTCCTCGTCCTGGAGGACGTACGAGCGCGAGCCGTGCAGGATGCCGGGCTCGCCGGCGGTCAGGGTGGCCGCGTGCTCACCGGTCTCGACGCCGTGGCCCGCCGGCTCGCAGCCGATGAGGCGTACGTCCGTGTCCGGGATGAAGGCGTGGAAGAGGCCGATGGCGTTGGAGCCGCCGCCGACGCAGGCGACGGCCGCGTCGGGGAGGCGTCCGGCGCGCTCCAGGAGCTGGCGGCGGGTCTCGACGCCGATGACCCGGTGGAAGTCGCGGACCATGGCCGGGAAGGGGTGCGGGCCGGCGACCGTACCGAACAGGTAGTGCGTGTGGTCGACGTTGGCGACCCAGTCGCGGAAGGCCTCGTTGATGGCGTCCTTCAGCGTGCGGCTGCCGGACTTCACGGAGATGACCTCGGCGCCGAGCATGCGCATGCGGGCGACGTTGAGGGCCTGGCGCTGGGTGTCGATCTCGCCCATGTAGATCGTGCACTCGAGGCCGAAGAGCGCGCACGCGGTGGCCGTGGCGACGCCGTGCTGGCCGGCGCCCGTCTCGGCGATGACGCGGGTCTTGCCCATGCGCCGGGTGAGCAGGGCCTGGCCGAGCACGTTGTTGATCTTGTGGGAGCCGGTGTGGTTGAGGTCTTCCCGCTTCAGGAAGATCCGTGCGCCGCCGGCGTGCTCGGCGAACCGGGGCACCTCCGTGAGCGCCGACGGGCGGCCGGTGTAGTTGACCAGGAGGTCGTCGAGTTCCCTGGCGAACTCAGGGTCGTGCTTGGCCTTGTCGTACTCGACGGCTACTTCGTCGACTGCGGCGACGAGGGCCTCCGGAATGAACTTGCCGCCGAATGCCCCGAAGTAGCCTTCGGGGTTGGGGGTTTGTCCCTCGGGGTCGGGGATGAAGAACTGACTGGGCATGCGGATACCTCACGGTGAGTGTGTTGGATGCACTAGTCGCCGTGGGGGCGGGGAATCGGTTGTCGGCTGCGGGCCGTCAGTGGCTTGTCGCGCCCGCGCGGCGGTAGCCGCAAATCAAACAGAGCCCCGCGCCCCTTACGGGGCGCTGCTGCCATCGCATGCCATTCACCTGGCCCGGCTCATCACCGATGACGTACCGCACGCGGCGGCCGTGTACCCGGCGGGCCGGGGCGCGGCAGCCGCGGGGGCGGCAGCCGCGCGCGAGGCGGGCGTACCGGTCCACGGTCGTCATGGTGAGAGTCATCGGGGCAAGCCTAGCGGGAGATCAGCTCCGGCCGTGCCGGAGTGCGGGGTGTTCGCCCGCTGCCACCAGGTCGGAGACCGCCGTCTTGGGGTCCTTGCCGGTGACGAGGGACTCTCCGACCAGGACCGCGTCGGCGCCGGCGTTGGCGTAGGCGATGAGGTCGTGCGGGCCGCGGACGCCGGACTCGGCGATCTTGATGATGTGGTCGGGGATCTCGGGGGCCAGGCGCTCGAAGGTGCCGCGGTCGACCTCGAGGGTCTTGAGGTTGCGCGCGTTGACGCCGATCACGCGGGCGCCCGCGTCGACCGCCCGCTCGACCTCGTCCTCGTCGTGCACCTCGACGAGCGGGGTGAGCCCGATGGACTCGGCGCGCTCGATGAGGGACTCCAGGGCGGGCTGGTCGAGGGCCGCGACGATCAGCAGGACGACGTCGGCGCCGTAGGCCCGGGCCTCCCAGAGCTGGTACGACGTGACGACGAAGTCCTTGCGGAGCACCGGGATGTCGACACGGGCGCGGACCGCCTCGAGGTCGGCGAGCGAGCCTCCGAAGCGCCGCTGTTCCGTGAGCACCGAGATGACGGCCGCGCCGCCCGCCTCGTAGTCCGCGGCGAGCCCGGCCGGGTCGGCGATCGCGGCCAGCGCGCCCTTGGACGGGCTGGAGCGCTTGACCTCGCAGATGACCTTGACGCCGTCGCCGCGGAGTGCCGCCGCGCCGTCCTTGGCCGCGGGAGCCTTCGCCGCGCGCTCCTTGAGCTCGTCGAGGCTGACGCGCGCCTGCCGCTCCGCGAGGTCGGCACGGACTCCGTCGATGATCTCGTCGAGCACACTCACGCGAGCGGCCCCCTTCCAAACGGTTGACAGTTCCAGCGACCAGTCGAAAACCGATGGTCACTGCGATGGTATCCGCAGCGGGGCGTAGGCCTCACATCCGGTTGACGCCGGTCCCCCTACCTGGACGTCTGCCCGTTGATCAAGGGTGGAGCCAGCCACCGAAGGGCAGGTTCCGGACAACCGTGAAGACCAGCAGCAAGACGCCGAGGCTCCACACCTGCGCCGGCCGGGGATCGATCCGCAGGGGGCGCCCGCGAACCGCGTGGACCACCCATACGGTCCACAGTACGGCGAAGCCCAGATAGCCGAGGACGGCGAGCGCGTTGTCCTGGAGCGCCGCCGCGACGTCGCCGTGGACGAAGGCGTGCGCGCTGCGCAGTCCGCCGCAGCCGGGGCAGTACAGGCCGGTGTAGTGCAGCAGCGGGCAGACGGGGTAGTGGCCGGGTTCGTTGGGGTCCACCGTGCCCACGTAGGCGAAGGCGGCGGCGACGGCCGCGAGCACCCCGGCGGGGGCGGCCAGGCGGCTCGGGACGCTGCGCGTCACCCTTCGGCTGTCGGCGTTCACGGTATGCATTGTGCCCCGCACACGCGTGAGGGG
>NZ_JBHUQX010000517.1:0-5781 GCF_042674225.1 Streptomyces sp. NPDC056948 | reverse complement strand
GCGCCGGCCCGGGACCCGGTCCGTCCACGATCCCGTTCCGGCCCCCGCCCGGTCGATTACCCGCGGGGTAATGCCCCGGCGACACGTCCTCTCCCGTGATCTCCTCACCGTCGGCCCTGTGAGACTGTCAGCGGGACGTGACAGACTGATCGCGGGCTTGGGCACGTTGGGGAGGCGTGGCGTGAGTGAACGACGGGCCGCACCCACCGTGGGCCAGGTGGTGCTGGGCAAGCGGCTGCAGGAGCTGCGCGAGGCGGCGGGCATCGGTCGTGACGAGGCCGCCCGGGTGCTGCGCGTCGCCCCCGCGACCGTCCGGCGGATGGAGACCGCCGATGTCGCGCTGAAGATCCCGTACGTGCAGATCCTGCTGACCGCGTACGGCGTGCCCGAGGACGAGGTGACCGCGTTCGTCGGCCTCGCCGAGGAGGCGAACCGGCCGGGCTGGTGGCAGCGGTTCCACGACGTGCTGCCGGAGTGGTTCAGCCTGTATGTGAGCCTGGAGGGCGCCGCCCGGATCATCCGCTCGTACGAGCCGCACTTCGTGCCGGGGCTGCTGCAGACCGAGGGGTACGCGCGTGCGGTGCTGGAGGCCGGCACCATCGCGAACGCGGGGCCGGAGGCGGTGGAGCGGCATGTGTCGCTGCGCATGGAGCGGCAGCGGCTCCTGGACCGCGAGAACCCGCCGCACCTGTGGGTGATCATGGACGAGACGGTGCTGTGCCGCCCGGTGAGCGTCGACGGCCGGGTGATGCGCGACCAGCTCGACAAGCTGCTGGAGTACGCCGCGCGCGACCGGGTCACGCTCCAGATCGCCGAGTTCAAGGACGGCCCGCACCCGGGGACGTACGCCCCGTTCTCGCTGTTCCGGTTCGCCGAGCCCGAGCTGCCCGACATGGTCTTCACCGAGTATCTGACGGGCGCGCTGTACCTGGACTCCCGCAAGGAGGTCTCCGCGCATCTGGAGGTCCTGGACCACATGACGGCCCGCGCGGGCTCGGCACAGCGCACGGAGACGCTCCTGCGGGAGTACCGCGAGGGCTTCTGACCCGTACGGGCCCCGTCGGCGGGTGTCCTCCCCGGCCCGCCCCTAGCGTCGGCATGACGGTGCAGGCAAGGGAGCGCACGCGAAGGAGGTCCGATGCCCGGATTCGAGGTGCTGTACCAAGCTGCCGCGCTGTGCCTGATGTACCCCGACGACGACTTCCGCGCCCGGCTGTCGCTGCTGCGCGAAGCCGCCCCGCAGCTACGGGAGTTCGCCGACCACGCGGCCGTCACCCCGCCCCGGGAGCTGGCCGCGCACTATGTCGAGGTCTTCGAGGCCGGGCAGGACCACAGCCTGTACCTCAGCGTCTGGCGCGAGGCGACACCGGCGCCCTCCGAGGAGGTCTACCGCGCGCACGGCCTGGAGACCACCGGCGAGGAACCGCCCGACTTCCTGCCCGCGGTCCTGGAGTTCGCGGCCCGCACGGGCAGCACCGAGCTGCTGACGGACCACCGCGACGGCCTGGACCGCCTCCGCTCCGGGCTCACCGACTTCGGTACGCCGTACGCGACGGTCCTGGACGCGGTGTGCGCGACATTGCCGCCCGCGCACACCGGGCTCTAGGACTGCCGACGGCGGTCGGGCCTACGCGGCGCCGCCCTTCTCGTCCCGCTGGTCCTTCTCCTCGTCCACGATCTCCGCGTCGACCACGCCCTCCTCTTCCTGCGCGGTGCCGGGAGTTTCCTCGGTGGGCGACTGCTGGGCCTGGGCGTACATCGCCTGGCCCATCTTCTGGCTGACGGAGGCGAGTTTCTCGACCCCGGTGCGCAGGGTGGCGGTGTCCGCCTGCTGTTCCAGGTGTCCCTTCACCTCGGTGACGGCCGACTCGACCTCGGCCTTGGTGTCGGCCGGGATCTTGTCGCCGTTGTCGCGGAGGAAGTTCTCCGTCTGGTAGACGAGTTGCTCGGCCTGGTTGCGGGTCTCGGCGGCCTCGCGGCGGCCCCGGTCCTCCTCGGCGTACTGCTCGGCCTCGCGCATCATGCGGTCGATGTCTTCCTTGCCCAGGGCCGAGCCGCCGGTGACGGTCATCTTCTGTTCGCGGCCGGTCGCCATGTCCTTGGCGGAGACGTGCATGATGCCGTTGGCGTCGATGTCGAAGGCCACCTCGATCTGCGGCACGCCGCGCGGTGCCGGCGGCAGGCCCGTCAGGTCGAAGACGCCGAGCTTCTTGTTGTAGGCGGCGATCTCGCGTTCGCCCTGGTAGACCTGGATGCCGACCGAGGGCTGATTGTCGGCCGCCGTCGTGAAGATCTCCGAACGCCGGGTCGGGATGGTCGTGTTGCGCTCGATGAGCTTCGTCATGATGCCGCCCTTGGTCTCGATGCCCAGGGACAGCGGGGTGACGTCGAGCAGCAGCACGTCCTTGACGTCGCCGCGCATGACGCCCGCCTGGAGCGCGGCCCCGAGCGCCACGACCTCGTCGGGGTTGACGCCCTTGTGCGGCTCCTTGCCGGTGAGTTCCTTGACCAGCTCGGTCACCGCGGGCATCCGGGTCGAGCCGCCGACGAGAATCACGTGGTCGACCGCGGCGAGCTTCACCCCGGCGTCGTCGACCGCCTGGTGGAAGGGCGCCTTGCACCGGTCGAGCAGATCGGCGGTGAGCTCCTGGAACTGGGCCCGGGTCAGCTTCTCGTCGAGATGCAGCGGCCCTTCGGCGGAGGCCGTGATGTAGGGCAGGTTGATCGTCGTCTCGGTGGAGCTGGACAGCTCGATCTTGGCCTTCTCGGCACCCTCGCGCAGCCGCTGCACCGCCATCTTGTCGCCCGCGAGGTCGACGCCGTACTGGCCCTTGAAGCGCTTGACGAGGTACTCGACGATCCGCTGGTCCCAGTCGTCGCCGCCGAGGTGGGTGTCGCCGTTGGTGGCCTTCACCTCGATGACGCCCTCGCCCATCTCCAGCAGCGACACGTCGAAGGTGCCGCCGCCGAGGTCGAAGACGAGGACCGTCTGGTCGTTCTCCTTGTCCAGCCCGTACGCCAGCGCCGCCGCCGTCGGCTCGTTGATGATCCGCAGCACCTTCAGGCCCGCGACCTCCCCGGCCTCCTTGGTCGCCTGCCGCTGCGCGTCGTCGAAGTAGGCCGGGACGGTGATCACCGCGTCGGTGACGTCCTCGCCGAGGTAGGACTCCGCGTCCCGCTTCAGTTTCTGCAGCACCCGGGCCGACAGCTCCTGCGCCCGGTAGCGGGTGCCGTCCACGTCGCCCTGGTCCGGGAAACGCCAGCTCGCGTCGCCCATGTACCGCTTGACCGAGCGGGCGGTGCGCTCCACGTTCGTCACGGCCTGCCGTTTGGCGACCTCCCCGACCAGCACCTCGCCGTTCTTGGCGAAGGCGACGACCGAGGGTGTGGTTCTGGCCCCCTCCGCGTTGGCAATGACCGTGGGCTCACCGCCCTCCAGCACGGCCACCACCGAGTTCGTGGTCCCGAGGTCGATCCCGACCGCTCGTCCCATCGCTGTCCCCTTCCGTCAGGGCACTCCCCGCTCACTCCCCACTCTCCAGCACAAAACTTGAGTGCGCTGTTGTCAATGCCGCGAAGGGGTGATCGGCCCGCGCAGGGCCACGGCTCGCCGGGGCCGGTCCGTGACCAGCACGTCCACGCGCGGGTGGGCGAGGAAAGCCCGCATCAGGGTGTCGTCGTTGACCGTCCACACCATGGTGAACAGGCCGCGCCGGGTCGCCTCGCGCAGCACGGTGGTCCTGGCCAGCCGCTGGTGCACGGCGACGCCGTGGGCCCCGCAGGCGCGGATCCGGCGGGCGGGGAACAGTTCGCTCAGCCGGGTCCCGGGCAGCCGGGCCAGGGCCAGGTCCCTGCGGTCGCGCCCCAGGGACAGCGCGGTGCGCACCCCGGGGAAGGCCTGTGTCACGGCGGCGAGGGAACGGTCCTCCAGTGTCGTCACGACGAGTCCGTCCGTGCCGAGCAGGGCCACCCCCCGGTCGACCACCTCCTGCTCGTAGCCGACCTCCTTGAGGTCCAGGTGCGCCACGAGTCTCCCGGCGATCAGCGCCATGACCTCGTCCACCACCGGCACGTCGTACCCGGCCCGCTCGCTCAGCTCGGCGTGGGTGAGCCGGGACAGCGGCGGCCCGGTGGGCCCGACCCGGGGGTCGTGGTAGACGACGAGGACACCGTCGGCCGTGCGGCGGATGTCGAACTCGGCGTACTCCGCGCCGGACTCCAGCGCGTCCTTGTACGCCTCCCAGGTGGCGGCGTCGGCGCGCTCGGAGCCGCCCCGGTGGGCGGAGACGGCGGGGCGTGGCGTCATGGTCGGGGGCTCCCGGAGGGCGGGCGTGGCGGCGGTACGGGTACGGCGTCGTCGTCGGACGTGGGCAGCAGTGAGCCCGATCGGGTGCTGATGCGTCTGAGCAGGACGTATCCGATCACGGCGAGGACGACGAAGGGGAGCCAGGCCAGCGCGTAGGCCGTTCCGTAGGCGTGCAGGTCGAGGATGGAGCGGTGGTCGTCGACGTTCGTGCCGTTCACGCCGAAGAAGGCGAGCAGCAGGGTCGGCGGCAGGGCGATCAGTGTGGCGGCGGCGACGAGGCCGGACACGGTGCGGTCGCGGCGCTCGTCACGCTCGGCGAGTTCGGCGTCCAGGGCGGCGGAGCGGGCGCTGATCACCGAGGTCAGACGCTCGACCATGCGGGCCGAGTTCTCCAGGCTGTCCCGGATGCCGAGCGCGTCGCGCTGCGAGGACTGGAAGGCCTCCATGACCATCTCGGGGATCAGCAGGCTGTCGACGTAGGCCTCGACGCCGAAGGCGAGGTCCAGCTGGAGTTCGTTGACGCCCGCGGAGAGGCGCGAGATCAGGGAGCGGATCTCGGTGGGCGAGTCGGTCAGGGCCTGCTCGTTGGCCTTCATCATGGCGAAGGCGGCGAGCCGGGTGCGCTGGAGCACGGCGAGGGCGGAGACCATGCCGACGGCGACGAGCATCAGGCCGTTCTCGACGTGCGGGGCCCAGCCGGCCTGGACGGAGACGCCCCGGCCGAGGGCGGACAGGGTGAGGCCGTGGTTCCTGAGGTGCGGCGCGAGGCTCGCGTCGTAGGGCGTGGCGGGGTTCCAGGGCATCCTGCCGCGGTAGACGATCTCGTTCAGCAGGATCGCCTTGCGGGCCTCGTCGGCGCTGAGCAGTTCGCGTTGTAACCGGCCGCCGGGGAAGACGAGTTGGTGCACGTTCTGGCCGAGGGCGAGCGGGCGGCCGAGCTGCTCGGTCAGCGTCTGGAGGAGCGGGCGGTCGTCGAGTTCGATGCGCTCCCGGTCGAAGCAGGTCGTGGCCAGCCAGGCGGCGAGGTCGCCGGCCGTGGTCTCGCCCGCGAAGGCGCAGTCCACGACCAGGGTGGCGTCGCCGCGCGGGGTGGCGACGACGAGGATCCGCAAGGACGCGAGGCCCAGGCCGTGGTCGCCGTGCGGCAGCCGCAGCCTCCGGGGCGCGACCTGTTCGTCGAGGACCGGGACGGGGAGCACGTCCTGGCTGGTCATCAGGTGGGAGGCGAAGCGGCCGTAGTCGTAGCGGTCGACGAGGGCGCCGAGGGTGGTGTCCCGGGGGCGGAGCCGTCCGGAGAGGCTGACCAGCAGCAGGACGCGGGTCCGGTCACGGGTGGCGGAGTCGAGCACCGTCGCGTTCGGGGACGTTCCCGGCAGCATCGCGTTCCTTCCGGCCCGTCGGTTCCAGAGCGTCTGGATTCCTACCCCGGCCGCGGGTGGCGAACCGACGACGTCGCGCGGGCCGCCCCTGGTGGG
>NZ_JBHUQX010000516.1:0-5800 GCF_042674225.1 Streptomyces sp. NPDC056948 | reverse complement strand
GGCCTGATGACGGCGACCACCGAGGTGCGCGGCACCCGCAACCCGCGTCGACAGGCACCGGCGACCCGCCCCTCCCTCACTCGCGCCCGGCGCGATCCCGCCCTGCGCGTGCTCGCCGAGAGCGCCGACCTCGCGCTGCGCAACCTGCTGCATCTGCGGCGCACTTCCGGGCTGCTGATCACCTGTCTGGTCGAGCCGGTCGTGTACGCCATGCTCATCGGCTACGTCTTCGGCAACAGTCTCGGCGGCCCGGCCTACCGCTCCTACATGGTGGGCGGGCTGCTCGCGCAGACGGTGGCCTTCACCACCACGTTCACCACGCTCGGGCTCTCCAGGGACCTTGAGCAGGGCATGGTCGACCGCTTCCGCGCGCTGCCGATCTCCCGCGTGGCGCTGCTGCTCGGCCGGACCACGTCCGACCTCGCCACCTGCGTGGCGAGCGTCGCCGTCACCACCACCTGCGGTCTGCTGATGGGCTGGCGCCCGCACACCGGCCCGTTCGAGGTCGCCGCCGGGATCCTGTTGGCCCTGCTGTTCTCCTTCGCGATGTCCTGGATCGGCGTGTACGTCGCCCTCATCGCGCCGAACACGCAGGTGGCCGGAAGCCTTGGCCTGATCTGGCTGTTCCCGGCGACCTTCGTCTCCTCCGCGTTCGTCTCCGGTTCCTCCTTGCCCGGCCCGCTGTCCACCCTGGCCGCCTGGAACCCGATCACCTCGCTGGCCAATGCGCTTCGCCTGCTCTTCGGCAACACACCACCGCCCGGCTTCCGGGTGCGGTACGACTGGCCCGCCCAGCATCCCGCGCTGTACACCACAGCCTGCTCGGTGCTGCTCATCACCGTCTTCGTCACTCTGTCGACCTGGCGTTACCGCACTCGCACGAACCGCTGACCGCGACCGCCCTCGCGCCCCAACAGGACCGGTTCGACCACCCCCGCGCCCGCCCCGCACAGGAGCCCCCATGACCGTCCCCACCCTGCGCCTCGGCCTCAACCTCGGCTACTGGGTCGGCGGCAACGACGCCTCCAACCTCCCGCTCGCCTCCCTCGCCGAGGACCTCGGCTACTCGGCGGTGTGGGTCTCGGAGGCCTACGGATCCGACGCCGTCACCCTGCTGTCCTGGATCGCCGCCCGCACCTCCCGCATCGACGTCGGCAGCGCGGTCCTCCAGATCCCGGCCCGCTCGCCCGCCATGACGGCGATGACCGCCGCCACCCTCGACACCCTGTCCGGCGGACGGCTTCGGCTCGGCCTCGGCGTGTCCGGGCCGCAGGTCTCGGAAGGCTGGCACGGCGTCAGATTCGGCTCACCGCTGGGCCGTACACGGGAGTACGTCGACCTGGTGCGCCGCGCGCTGCGCCGGGAGCCCCTGGAGTACGCGGGCCGGCACTTCACGCTGCCGCTGCCGGACGGCCCGGGCAAGGCACTCGCCCTGACCATCCGGCCGCAGCGCGAGCGGATCCCCGTCTACCTCGCCGCGCTCGGCCCGAGGAACCTGGAGCTGGCCGGGGAGATCGCCGAAGGCTGGCTTCCGGTCTTCTTCTCTCCCGCCCACGCCGACCGGCAGTTGGAGCCGCTCAAGGCCGGCCTCGCGAAGTCGGGGCGCACCCTCGACGGGTTCGACATCGCCCCCGGCGTGCCCCTGGTGACCGGCGCCGACTGGCGGGCCTGCGCACGCCGGGTGCGGGGGTACGCCGCGCTGTACCTGGGCGGCATGGGCGGGCGGGAGGACAACCACTACACCCGGCTGGCCGAGCGCATGGGCTTCGGCGCCGAGGCCCGTGCCGTGCAGGAGCGGTTCCTGGCCGGTGACTATCCCGGTGCCATGGCCGCCGTACCGCTAGATTTCCTCGACGCCACCTCGCTGCTCGGGCCGCGGGAGCGGATCGCCGAGCGGATGACGGCGTTCGCCGAGGCCGGGGCCACCACGCTCAACGTCATGCCGGTCGGCCCCGGGCTGCCCGGCCCGGACCGTGCCGCCGGGGCGCTGCGCATCGCCGTCGAGGCGGCGGAGCTCTCCGGTCTGCTCGCGTCCGACCCGCGCCCCGGAACTCCTCGCCCACAAGGCACGCACGAAGCACCTCACTCACAAGGAGACACCCGCACCCATGACCACGCATGACACGACCAAGCTGATCTGCCTGCCGTACGCCGGGGCGGGCGCCTCCTTCTACCGGCCCTGGACGGCGCTGGCCGGGGACGCGGTGGAGATCGTGCCCCTGCAACTGCCGGGCCGCGAACGGCTGATCGACGAGGAGCCGTACCGGGACGCGCACCAGGCCGTCGACGGTCTGCTGGCCGAGCTGCGGGAGCGGCTCGGCGACGACGGAGGCAGGGTGGCCCTTTTCGGGCACAGCCTCGGCGCGGTGCTCGCCTACGAACTCGCCCACCGGCTGGCCCCCGAGCCCGGCGTCGAGCTGGTCCACCTGTTCGTCAGCGGGTCCCCGGAACCGGCCCGGGGGCGCGAGCGGCGGGCCACCGGTCTGTCGGACGAGGAGTTCCTCGCCCAGGTCGGAGAGTTCGCCGGCTACCACCATCCCGCGCTGGACGACCCGGAGATGCGTGAGATGGTCCTGCCCGCCCTGCGCGCGGACGTCGAGATGCACGAGAACTACACGCCCTCCACCGGCCTCCCGCTGGACGCCCCGCTCACGGTCGTCCGGGGCGAGGACGACGACCTCGTCGGCTACGACGACGCCGAGTCCTGGAGCAAGGTCGCCGGCCGGGACTTCGAGCACGTCGAGGTCCCCGGCGGCCACATGTACCTCACCGACGCCGCGCCCGCGCTGGTTCGGCTGATCGTCTCGACGGTCCTGTAACCCCGCCCGCAGTCACCCTCCTCTCTTCCCTCAACCCACCTGATCTTTCAAGGAGTTCCCGATGCGTCTGCACGGCAAGTCGGTCCTCGTCACCGGCGCCGCCCGCGGACTGGGCAGGGCCACCGCGCTCGCCTGTGCCGCCGAGGGCGCCGATCTCACCCTGCTGGACATCTGCGCCGACCTGCCCGGTGTGCCCTACCCGCTGGGCACACCGGGTCAGTTGGAGCACACGGCCACGCTGTGCCGGGAGGCGGGCGCGGCCGTCCTCACCTCCAAGGCCGACATCCGCGACCTGCGCGCTGTACGGGAGGCCGTGACACGCGCCGAGGACCGGTTCGGCCGGATCGACGTCGCCGTGAACAACGCGGGTATCGCCGCGCCCTCGGGTAAGCCGGTGCACGAGATCGACGAGGAGGAGTGGTCCCTGATGATCGACGTGGACCTCTCCGGGGCCTGGCGTGTGATCCGCGAGGTCGGCAAGGCGATGAGCGCCCGGCGCACCGGCAGCATCGTCAACGTCGCCTCCACCGCAGGACTCGTGGGCTACCGGCACTTCGCCGGGTACGTCGCCGCCAAGCACGCCGTCGTCGGACTGACCAAGGCGGCGGCGCTCGACTACGCACCGACGAAGGTGCGCGTGAACGCGGTGTGTCCGGGGTCGGTGCGCGACGACGCGCAGGCCGAGGGCCGGATGCTCGCCGAGATCGCCAGGGCGCTCGAAGTGCCGGTGCACGAGCACGAGAAGACCTTCGTCGAGGCGCAGCCCATGAACGCGCTGATCGAGCCCGAGGACGTGGCCGCCGCGGTGGTCTTCCTCGCCTCGGACGAGTCCCGGCAGATCACGGGCTCGGTCCTGACCGTGGACGGCGGATTCACCATCCGCTGAGCTCACCCCCGCATCCGCCCTTCCCGAACGACTCCCCGGACGACCTCTCCGGAATCCCCGGAACAAATCCCCGCGCCAACAAGGAGTACGACCGTGTATGGCCCCCTCCCCGCCGCGGCCCGCTGCCACGCGGTCCGCATCCGCATGGACCGCCGGCCGCATCCGACAACCCCTCCGGGACTGTGGATCGAGGACGTACCTGTGCCGGCGAAGGACCCGCTCGCCGAGCGCCGCCGCGCCGACGAACTCGCCCGCCCGACCGAGGGACTGCGCAGGGTGCTGCTGCGATACGCCGACGGCACTTACGATCTGGTCCTGGTGGCCGCGCGGGACCAGTGGGACCGCGCAGCTCTCGGACGGCTGGCAGTCGGCGAGTCCGTAGAGCCGGAGGCCCGTGAGTCCGTTGGTCCGGAAGCGGGCCGCTCCGCCACCCCGGCACTCGCACCCAGGGCGTCCACACCCGCACCCGCCTGGGGCTTGGCAGACGAAGGCCCCGCCCGCCCGCACCTCTTCGCCCTCGACGACGGTGGCGACGAGGCAAGCTGGCTCGCCGCCCTCGCCGTGACCCTGCGCCGGCACGACCCCGAGACCACCCCGGTCATCGGCACCGACCACGGCACCTTCACTGTGCCGGAGGCCGCCACGCTCGGTGAGCTGAAGCCCTTCCCCGCGGACGGACCCGCACTCGCCGGTCTGCTTTTCGACGAGGCGGAACTCCCTGGCGCGTACGTGCCCTGCCTCGCACCGCCGTTCCCGCTCACCCTGTCGGTCTTCAAGGACGCCGACGGCTGGCGGCTGCGCTGCGACCACGTCAGCGGCCATGTATCCACCGAGATTGCCGCGCAGTTCGCCCGGTACCTGGTGCGGGTGCACCGGATGATCCTCACCAAGCCCGGGACCGCGGTCGACTACGTCGATCTGCTCGACGAAGCCGAACGCGACCGTGTAGCGGCACTCGGCCGCCCGTCCCGCCCGCTGGTCACCACCCCGGTGACCGTACCCGAGGCGTTCGCGCGGATCGCGGGGGCGACACCGGAGCGCATCGCCGTGACCGAGGGCGCGGCCGGTCTCACCTACGGCGAGTTGGACGAGCGGTCGACTCGGTTGGCCCACGGCCTGCGCGAGCGCGGCGTCACGGCCGGCGACCGCGTGGGCGTATGCCTGGAACGCACCGCTGAACTCGTCGTCACCCTGCTCGCCGTACTGAAGGCCGGCGCGACCTATGTACCCGTCGATCCGGCCTACCCTGCGGACCGCATCGCCCACACGGCACAGGACGCGGGACTGCGGGTGGTGGTCACCCGGCTACCGGAGTTCCCGGACGTCGCGGGCTGCTTGCCTGCCACTCCCGACGAACTGCTGGACGCCGCCCAGCAGTTCGCCGACGCCCCTGTCCTGCCGACGGCCACCGTGCCCGACGCCGCCGCCTACGCCATCTACACGTCCGGCTCCACCGGCCGCCCCAAGGGCGTCGAGGTGCCGCACCGCAACGTGATCGCCCTGATCGACGCGACCCGCGAGGAGTACGGCTTCGGCACCGACGACGTGTGGACCTGGTTCCACTCCAGTGCCTTCGACTTCTCGGTGTGGGAGATCTGGGGGTGCCTGCTGACCGGCGGGCGGCTGGTCGTGGTGCCGTACTTCGTCTCCCGCGAACCCGAGCGCTTCCGCGATCTGCTCGTGGCCGAGAAGGTCACCGTGCTCAGCCAGACCCCGTCGGCCTTCGCCCAGCTGCTGGACGTCGACCACACCCGGGTCTCGGTCCGTATGGTCGTCTTCGGCGGCGAGCCGCTGGATGCGCGCATGCTGCTGCCCTGGTTCGACCGGCACCCCGAGTCGGTCTGCCGGATGGTGAACATGTTCGGCATCACGGAGACGACGGTCCACGTCACCGAGCAGACCCTCACCCGGGGACTGGCACTCGCCGCCACCCGCTCCGTCGGACGGGCACTGCCCGGCTGGCACCTGTATGTGACCGACCCGTCCGGGCGGCGGCAGCCGCCCGGGGGGGCGGGCGGGTTCGGCGTCGGCGGCGCCGGGGTGGCGGGCGGCCACCACGGCCACGCGAACCAGACCCCCCCGCGGGTGGTGCCCG
>NZ_JBHUQX010000515.1:0-5818 GCF_042674225.1 Streptomyces sp. NPDC056948 | reverse complement strand
CGATCTCGGCGATCTGGACCTGGACCTTGTGGCCCACACCGAGGACGTCCTCGACGTTCTCCACGCGCTTGCCGCCGGCGAGCTTGCGGATCTGCGAGATGTGCAGCAGACCGTCCTTGCCCGGGAGCAGCGACACGAACGCGCCGAAGGTGGTCGTCTTCACGACCGTGCCCAGGTAGCGCTCGCCGACCTCCGGCATGGTCGGGTTGGCGATGCCGTTGATCGTGGTGCGGGCGGCCTCGGCGGACGGTCCGTCGACCGCGCCGATGTAGATCGTGCCGTCGTCCTCGATCGTGATGTCGGCGCCGGTGTCCTCCTGGATCTGGTTGATCATCTTGCCCTTGGGGCCGATGACCTCACCGATCTTGTCCACGGGGATCTTGACGGTGATGATCCGCGGGGCGTTGGGGGACATCTCGTCCGGCGTGTCGATCGCTTCCATCATCACGTCGAGGATGTGGAGGCGGGCGTCACGGGCCTGCTTGAGGGCCGCGGCCAGGACGGAGGCCGGGATGCCGTCCAGCTTGGTGTCGAGCTGGAGGGCGGTCACGAACTCCTTGGTGCCGGCGACCTTGAAGTCCATGTCGCCGAAGGCGTCCTCCGCACCGAGGATGTCGGTGAGGGCGACGTAGTGGGTCTCGCCGTTGATCTCCTGGGAGATCAGGCCCATGGCGATACCGGCGACGGGAGCCTTGAGGGGCACACCGGCGTTCAGCAGCGACATGGTGGAGGCGCAGACCGAGCCCATGGACGTCGAGCCGTTCGAGCTCAGCGCCTCGGACACCTGACGGATCGCGTAGGGGAACTCCTCGCGCGTCGGCAGGACCGGCACGATGGCGCGCTCGGCGAGAGCGCCGTGGCCGATCTCGCGGCGCTTCGGGGAGCCGACGCGGCCGGTCTCGCCGACGGAGTACGGCGGGAAGTTGTAGTTGTGCATGTAGCGCTTGCGGGTCACCGGGGAGAGGGTGTCCAGCTGCTGCTCCATACGGAGCATGTTCAGGGTCGTGACGCCCAGGATCTGGGTCTCGCCACGCTCGAACACGGCGGAACCGTGCACGCGCGGGATGGCCTCGACCTCGGCGGCCAGCGTGCGGATGTCGGTGACACCGCGGCCGTCGATGCGCTTCTTCTCCTTGATCACGCGCTCGCGGACCAGCTGCTTGGTGAGCGAGCGGTACGCGGCGGAGATCTCCTTCTCGCGGCCCTCGAACTCCGGCAGGAGCTTCTCGGCGGCGAGCGCCTTGACGCGGTCCAGCTCGGACTCGCGCTCCTGCTTGCCGGCGATGGTCAGGGCGGAGGCGAGCTCCGGCTTGACGGCGGCGGTGAGGGCCTCGAGGACGTCGTCCTGGTAGTCCAGGAAGATCGGGAACTCGCCGGTCGGCTTGGCGGCCTTGGCGGCGAGGTCCGACTGGGCCTTGCAGAGCACCTTGATGAAGGGCTTCGCGGCGTCCAGACCGGCGGCGACGACCTCCTCGGTCGGCGCCTCGGTGCCGCCCTCGACCAGCTTGATGGTCTTGTCGGTGGCCTCGGCCTCGACCATCATGATCGCGACGTCGCCGTCCTCCAGGGTGCGGCCCGCGACGACCATGTCGAAGACGGCGTCCTCGAGCTCGGAGTGCGTCGGGAAGGCCACCCACTGGCCGTTGATCAGCGCGACGCGGACGCCGCCGATCGGGCCGGAGAAGGGCAGGCCGGCAAGCTGCGTGGACGCGGAGGCGGCGTTGATCGCCACGACGTCGTACAGGTGGTCGGGGTTGAGCGCCATGATCGTGGCGACGACCTGGATCTCGTTGCGCAGGCCCTTCTTGAAGGACGGGCGCAGCGGGCGGTCGATCAGTCGGCAGGTGAGGATGGCGTCCTCGGAGGGACGGCCCTCACGGCGGAAGAAGCTGCCGGGGATCTTGCCGGCGGCGTACATCCGCTCCTCGACGTCCACCGTGAGCGGGAAGAAGTCGAGCTGGTCCTTGGGGTTCTTGGAGGCGGTGGTGGCCGACAGCACCATGGTGTCGTCGTCCAGGTACGCCACGGCGGAACCGGCGGCCTGCTTGGCCAGGCGGCCCGTCTCGAAGCGGATGGTGCGGGTACCGAAGGCGCCATTGTCGATGACGGCCTCGGCGTAGTGGGTCTCGTTCTCCACTAGCGTTATCTCCTCGTCTTCGTCTCCGGCTGCCCGTGTGGCAGGGAGACGGTTGCGGAGAGCGCGCCGTGCTGTGCGGGCCGGTCTTCGATCGAAGCACCCGGGTCTCGCATTCCCCCGGGGGCCACTACCGAGGACCGGCGGCGGCTAGGTGCGCTTCTCCTCGTTCTGTGTCGTACGTCCTGTGTCGTACGACATGCGTTGTGCTACCACACTACAAAGCGGTGGTGACACTCCGCACGTACAGCAAAGGGAGCGGTCCCCTTTCCCCGGGAACCGCTCCCCTCACGACGTCTTACTTGGCGCCCGCCGCACCACGGCGGATGCCGAGGCGGTCGACCAGCGCACGGAAGCGCTGGATGTCCTTCTTCGCCAGGTACTGGAGAAGGCGGCGACGCTGACCCACCAGGATCAGCAGACCACGGCGGGAGTGGTGGTCGTGCTTGTGGGTCTTGAGGTGCTCGGTCAGGTCCGAGATGCGGCGCGAGAGCATGGCGACCTGGACCTCGGGAGAGCCGGTGTCGCCCTCCTTCTGGCCGAACTCGGTGATGATCTGCTTCTTCGTAGCGGCGTCGAGCGGCACGCGTACTCCTCGTAGTCTGTGATGGCCACCGAGTGCCCCCGGTCTGTGTCTCGGGGGAGCTTCCGTTACTCGGGAGGCGGGGATCCGCTGGGCGCGGCCTCCAGGGCGGTGAGCTCCGGGGGTGCGTACACAAACGGCCGTCGACCAGAGTACCAGGCGGTCAGGGGCGTCTTTGCCCTGGTCTCCGAACCTCCCGGCCGGGGCGGAGGCGGCCACTAGGGTGAGCGGGTTCGGATCGTCCGTACGTCGATGATCCGCACTTCGGGAACGGGTACGTCGGGAAGGGGTCGCTGCGGCATGGCGGAGACGGCTGAGGAGATCAAGGCACGCAAGGAGCGGGAGCGGGACGAGCTCTACGCCCTCGACATCTCCGGTGTCGAGTGGCACAGCGCGCCGGGCACCGAGGAGCACGAGGAGCGGGTCGAGATCGCGTACCTGCCCGAGGGGGCCGTGGCCATGCGGTCCTCGCTCGACCCGGACACGGTGCTGCGCTACACGGAGGCGGAGTGGCGGGCGTTCGTGCTGGGGGCGCGGGACGGCGAGTTCGATCTGGAGCCGGGGGCGCACAACGGGGAGCCGCAGGCGCAGGCCGGGCAGTAGTTGTCGCGGAGCGCGACGAGGGGTGAGCCGGTGACCGGCCGCCCCTCGTCTTTTTTCGTGACCTCAAGGCACCTTCCCGGCAAGGTGGTTCGAGGTTCTTCACGTTTATCGCCCTTTTTGTTCACCAAAGTGTGTGCTGCGTACGTCACTTCCGGGCAGCTTCTGAGCAGGTTGTGACGCGGCGGACAGGTGCTCGGGGGTGGACGGGCCTGCCGAGGCGGGGCTTGTGGTGATTAGGCTGGGACGGGGCGCCACGTCAGAACCCGTGGAGTGGGCGTCGGTGCCCCAGGGGGAGAGCGGGGCGCCTGTGGATCGGACGACCTCGGACGACCTCGGTACGCCTCAAATCGACTTCGTACGACGTCGGACGACAAGCAAGGGTCGCCCCAGCACGGCATGAGGGTGCTCGACCACACCAGGAGGAACACTGTGAGCAGCGATCGGGACGGGATCCGCGGGGGCTGGGCGACACCCGGCGATGACCAGCCCGACGCGGAGTCCGCAGCAGAGGTGACGGGCGAGTTCACCATCGACTACGCGCCGCCCGCCTGGTACACGCAGAACGCCTCGGCAAGTTCGAGCTCGGGGCAGGGGGCGGGTGCGTCCGAGGACTCCAGCGCTTCCGGGGCGCCCGCGAACTCCGGGGGCTCCGGGGCGCCGAAGGGGCCGGTGCCGCCGCTGCCGGGGCTCACTCCGCCGCCGCACGCGAATGCTTCCGGCGGGACCTCGTCCCTTCCGGGACAGACCTCTGGTTCGTCACCGGCGCCCGGGGCGCCTTTCACGCCGCCCGCGCCGCCGCCCGCTCCTGGCGCTCCGTTCACGCCGCCCGCGCCCGCGCCGGGTACGCCCTTCACGCCGCCCGCGCCCTCCGGAGAGGGCCCTTCCGCCGTTCCCAGGCTTCCGATGAAGGGCGGCTTCGAGCCGCAGGTGTCGCAGTCGCAGGACCGGCCCGAGACGTCCGCGGCGGATCCGGCCTCTCCTACGGCCATGCCGAACATCCCCGTCGGCGGGTACCAGGCGCAGTGGACGCCGTCGGCTCCGCCGGAGGCCCCGGCCGCGCCTGCCACGCCGGAGCAGCCTCCGGTGGCTCCCGCCGCTTCGGAGGTTCCGGCGACGCCGGTGACTCCCGCGACTCCCGTGACGCCGGATGCTTCGGCCACTCCGGCTGCCGAGGAAGCCGAGTCGGAGAACGGTGACCTGGAGAGCGGTGCCACCATGCGCTTCTCCGCCGTCGCCCTGAAGCGGGAGATCGCGGAGCGTGCCGCCGAGGCCGAGGCGGAGGCCCGGCCGGCGCCGGTGGACGAGGTGCAGGACGACGACGAGGACGAGGACTCGGGCGGTGACGTCGAGGGGGCGCCCTCCGACGATGCCGACGAGGACGGTGACGGCGTCTCCTCCGAGCCTGCGGATGCGGCGGACGCGGTTGACGTGGCGGACGTGTCCGGTGCGGATGCCCCCGCCCTCGCCCCCGATGATGCCGAGGACGAGGACGAGGCTTCGGAGGGTGCGGCAGCGGAGGCCGAGCCCGACGAGGCCGTGTCGCAGGATGCCGAACCTCAGGACTGGGTGCCTGCGCCCCCGGCGCCCGTGGATGCCGTGCCTGCGGATGAGGATTCCGCTGCTCCCGAGCCGGCCGACGCACAGCCCGACGACGCTGCTCCTGCGGACGCCCAGCCCGTGAGCTCCGAGCCCGTCGACGCGGAGCCCTCGGACGCCGTGCCCGCCGATACCCCTCCCGAGGACAGCGTTCCGCAGGACGCCGCCGGGCCGGGTGCGACCGATGCCCCGCCCGCCTGGACTCCCCCGGCCCCGCAGGGCGTGCCGCCGCTGCCGCCGTCGTACCAGCCGGCCGCGCCGGCACCCGCGAGCCAGTGGCCCGCACAGCCGCAGGCACAGCCCACGGATCCGGACGCGCCGGCTCAGCCGCAGCCGACGGCCGCGCAGGGGCAGCCGCCCGTGCCGCCCCAGCCGTCGGTACCGGCCCAGCAGTCGCCGTTCCAGCCGCAGGCGCCGCAGTCCGCGCCTGCCGCCTGGAACCAGCAGGCCGCACCGACGCCGCCGCACCAGCCGCCCGCCCAGCCCGCACCGCAGCCCGGCGGTTACGGCTTCCCTCAGCAGGGCGGTCCGGCCCCGGCCGCGCCCAACGCCCAGGGTGGCTACGGCTTCCCGCAGCAGGGCGCATCCGCCCCGGCGGCCCAGCAGCCCCCGGCCCAGCAGCCCGGCACCCCGCCGGCCCCGGCACCCAACGCGCAGGGCGGGTACGGCTTCCCGCACCCGGGTGCACCCAACCCCCAGGGCGGATACGGCTTCCCCCACCCCGGCGCCCCGGCCCCGGCCGCTCAGCAACCCCCGACCCAGCAGCCGGAAGCCCCGCCCACCCCCGCACCCAACCCGCAGGACGGCTACGGCTTCCCGCACCCGGGTGCACCCAACCCCCAGGGCGGATACGGCTTCCCCCACCCCGGCGCCCCGGCCCCGGCCGCTCAGCAACCCCCGAC
>NZ_JBHUQX010000514.1:0-5840 GCF_042674225.1 Streptomyces sp. NPDC056948 | reverse complement strand
GCGCGTGTCAGGCGCCGCCGCACGCCGGGCGGATCACTTCACGCGCCCGTACCAGACGCTCTTGGTCCAGATCTTCTGCAGCCGCACCACGTCCCCGCTCTTCGGGGCGTGCCAGAGCTTGTTCTTACCCGCGTAGATACCGACGTGGTACACGTTCCGGCCCGAGTGGAAGAACACCAGGTCTCCCGCCTTGCGGTTCTGGGCGGAGATGTGGCGGGTCTTGTTGTACTGCTGGGCGGCCGTGCGCGGCAGCTTCTTGCCGACCTTCTTGAACGAGTACAGCGTGAGGCCCGAGCAGTCGAACCGGTGCGGGCCGGTGGCGCCGTACCTGTAGGGCGATCCCTTCTTCGAGGCCGCTATCTGGAGTGCCTTGGTCGCCGGCGTGGCTGCCGATGCCTCGGAGGAGAAGCCGGGGGCCACGATCGAGCCGCCCACGGCGGCGATGGTGAGGGCCGAGGCCGTACCGGCCCGGACCATGAGCGACGGGACACGATTGAGCGCAGTCATGCGCAACCCTTCGTCAGCCGCCTGTGAAGGATGACCTGTCGGATTCGGGCTGGCGAAGTTGCCCGGCCGCTGACGCGGCTTCACCCCAAGGGCTGCTCGGGTCCGGTCATGGCGTGACCGTCCCGGCGACCCGTCGTGCTTGGGTCCTCCACTCCTGCCGATCCACTCCTGTCGACCGGTCATCCAGGCGGCGGCAGGACTCGGCGTCCGCCCGGATCGCCCCGCCGCTGTGGCGGGGTCTTGTCGTCAGTCAGGGATCTTGACTGATGGTTGTCATGAAATCCCAACGGAACCGGGGATTTGTGTTGTTACTCACCACTCACCCGTTCGGGTGGACACGTCTGTGTTCGAGACGGTGTCCACCACGCCGCGCACCGCCGGACCAGCGATGGAATGTCCCATTCCGCTCCTCCGCCGTGCGCGTCGCGCAACCGTGACGGGCCAAAAATTGGTGCCCCGTCTACTCCAGACAGCGGTACGTCGTTTGGCCCGTTTCGACTCAGACCCGGACGCCACGTCGACAGAGCGAGCGTCCGGGCCGATGGATCCGCCGGATCCGCGTCAACCGACGGACTCCGGGGGCAGGGTGACGCGGGCGGTCCGGCGCTCGCCGTCCAGCACCCGCAGCGCCCGGGCCAGTGTGTCGGCGTGCAGTTCCGTCTCGCCCCGCTGGTGCATCAAGGCCAGAGCGTCACGCAGCGCGGTCGCCTTGCCGACCAGGGCCTGGGCGGCGCGCAGTCCGCGGTAGGTGTCGCCGTGCAGCGCCGGATTGATCCGGCCGAGCAGGTCCACGACCTCGAGGTAACGGTCGATCAACTCCGCCTCGGCACACGTCAGGGCGGGCAGCGGAGGCAGTTCGGGCGGCAGCACCGGCGCTTCACCTTCCGGTGGGTGCGGCCATGGTGGCCTTGCGGTTGGGGACGATCCGGTCCACCAGGCCGTACTCCACCGCCTCCTGGGCGGTGAGGATCTTGTCCCGCTCGATGTCCTCGCTCACCTGTTCCCGGGTGCGACCGGTGTGCCGCGCGAGCATCTCCTCCATGCGGGTCCGGATCCGCATCAGCTCGTCGGCCTGGATCGCCAGGTCGCTCGCCTGTCCCTGGACCGGCTCGGGCAGGGCGGGCTGATGGATCACCAGACGCGCGTCCGGCAGCATGGACCGCTTGCCCGGCGTGCCCGCCGCCAGCAGCACGGTGGCGGCCGCCCCTGCCTGGCCCAGGCAGATCGTCTCCACGTCACACGTGACGTAGCGCATCGTGTCGTAGAGGGCCGTCATCGCGTGGAACGCGCCGCCGGGGGAGTTGATGTAGCGCGAGATGTCGCGGTCCGGGGCCTGGTGCTCGAGGTACATGAACTGGGCCATCACGTCGTTCGCCGAGATCTCGTCCACCGGCGCCCCGAGGAAGACGATCCGCTCCTCCAGCAGCTTCGAGTACGGGTCCATGGTCCGCTGCCCGGAACTCGTGCGTTCGGTGAACTCGGGCAGCACGTGACGGGCGGACGGTCGGGTCATGGTGAACCCCTCCTCGCGGGCAGAGCTGTCTCCGGCGACAGCTTCCTCTGTAAAAAATGTACAGGACGTACGTCACGTTATGATGGGCCCATGGCCTATGAGATTCCGGTGACGCAAGCCAGGGCTGAGCTCGCCGACCTGATCAACCGCGTGGTGTACGCCGGCGAGCGTGTCGTCGTCACCCGGCACGGCAAGCCCCTCGTCGCCCTCGTCTCAGCCGATGACCTGCGGCGACTCGAAGAGGCGCAGGAGCTCGCGGAGCCCGCCGAGGAGCAGGTGATCAGCGCCGTCTCCACGGTCCGCGAGGTCGCGTCCGCTCCTCGCGAACGCCGGCGGTTCGGGATCGCGGCGGAGCATCGGGGGGCCAACCCGGCGTAGTCCGGGTCCCGGTATCGGGAACACCTGAGGGCATGCGGGACCCGTGCTCACAGGCCTGAAGGATCACAGCTCGGTTAACGTGCCCGAAACTCGGTCCAACTAGCCTGCCGCCACGCCACCAGGGCTTTTCCCCGGGGCTGCGGCAGCCGGGCCCCGCACGGTCCGGAGCGAGGACTGTGAGGTGGGACGTGCAACTGACCCCGCACGAGCAAGAGAGACTGCTGATCCACGTCGCGGCCGACGTGGCCGAGAAGCGCAGGGCCCGCGGGCTGAGGCTGAACCACCCCGAGGCGGTCGCGCTCATCACCTCGCACATCCTCGAAGGCGCCCGTGACGGCCGTACCGTCGCCGAGCTCATGTCCTCCGGACGCAAGCTGCTCACCCGGGACGACGTCATGGAGGGCATCCCGGAGATGATCCACGACGTCCAGGTCGAGGCCACCTTCCCGGACGGCACCAAGCTCGTCACCGTCCACGACCCGATCGTCTGACGGGGAGCCGCCGTGATTCCCGGAGAGATCTTCTTCGCCGACGACCCGATTGCCTACAACGAGGGCCGCGAGGTCACCCGGCTGACCGTCCTCAACGCCGCCGACCGGCCCGTGCAGGTCGGCTCCCACTATCACTTCGCCGAGGCCAACCCCGGCCTGGAGTTCGACCGCGCCGCGGCCCGCGGAAAGCGGCTGAACGTCGCCGCAGGCACGGCCGTGCGCTTCGAACCCGGGATCCCCGTCGACGTCGAACTCGTTCCGCTCACCGGCGCCCGTGTCGTGCCCGGTCTGCGCGGTGAGACCGGAGGTGCCCTCGATGCCTGAGATCTCGCGTGCCGCGTACGCCGACCTGTTCGGCCCGACGACCGGCGACCGGATCCGGCTAGCCGACACCGATCTGCTGGTGGAGATCGAGGAGGACCGCTCGGGCGGCCCCGGGCGCGCCGGTGACGAGGCCGTGTTCGGCGGCGGCAAGGTCATCCGCGAGTCCATGGGCCAGGCGCGTGCCACGCGCGCGGAGGGCACCCCGGACACCGTCGTCACCGGCGCGGTGATCATCGACCACTGGGGGATCGTCAAGGCCGACGTCGGCATCCGCGACGGGCGGATCACCGGGATCGGCAAGGCCGGCAACCCCGACACCATGGACGGCGTCCACCCGGACCTGGTCATCGGCCCGGAGACCGAGATCATCGCCGGCAACGGGCGGATCCTCACGGCCGGCGCGATCGACGCGCACGTCCACTTCATCTGCCCGCAGATCGCCGACGAGGCGCTCTCGTCGGGCATCACGACCCTCGTCGGCGGCGGCACGGGCCCGGCCGAGGGCTCCAAGGCCACCACCGTGACCCCCGGCCCCTGGCATCTCGCGCGGATGCTGGAGGCGATGGAGGCCTTCCCGCTCAACATCGGCCTGCTCGGCAAGGGCAACACCGTCTCGCACGAGGCGATGCTGTCGCAGATCCGCGGCGGCGCGCTCGGTCTGAAGCTGCACGAGGACTGGGGCTCGACCCCGGCCGTCATCGACGCCTCGCTGACCGTCGCCGAGCAGACCGGCATCCAGGTCGCGATCCACACGGACACGCTCAACGAGGCCGGGTTCGTCGGCGACACGCTCGCCGCGATCGCCGGGCGGGGCATCCACGCGTACCACACCGAGGGCGCGGGCGGCGGGCACGCGCCGGACATCATGACCGTCGTCTCCGAGTCGTACGTGCTGCCGAGCTCCACCAATCCGACCCGGCCGTTCACCGTCAACACCGCCGAGGAACACCTCGACATGCTGATGGTCTGCCACCACCTCAACCCGGCGGTGCCGGAGGACCTGGCCTTCGCGGAGTCCCGGATCAGGCCGTCCACGATCGGCGCGGAGGACGTGCTGCACGACCTGGGCGCGATCTCGATCATCTCCTCCGACTCCCAGGCCATGGGGCGCGTCGGCGAGGTCGTCATGCGGACCTGGCAGACCGCGCATGTGATGAAGCGGCGGCGGGGTGCCCTGCCCGGGGACGGACGCGCCGACAACCGCCGGGTGCGTCGCTATGTCGCCAAATACACGATCAACCCCGCGCTCGCCCAGGGCCTGGCCCGGGAGATCGGCTCGGTCGAGAGCGGCAAGCTGGCCGACCTGGTGCTGTGGGAGCCTGCGTTCTTCGGCGTCAAGCCGCAGCTCGTCATCAAGGGCGGGCAGATCGCGTACGCGCAGATGGGCGACGCGAACGCCTCGATCCCCACGCCGCAGCCGATCCTGCCGCGCCCGATGTACGGGGCGATCGGGCGGGCACCGGCCGCCAACTCCCTGAACTTCATCGCCCCCTTGGCCGTCGAGGACGGGCTGCCGGACCGGCTGGGGCTCGGCAAGCGGTTCGTGGCGATCGAGTCGACGCGCGGGGTCACCAAGGCCGACATGCGGGAGAACGACGCGCGCCCGGAGGTGCGGGTCGATCCCGACAGCTTCGCGGTGCACATCGACGGGGAACTGGTCGAGGCGGCGCCGGCGGACGAACTGCCCATGGCTCAGCGCTACTTCCTGTTCTGAGGATGCCCTGATGTCACGAGCAGCGCTTCTCGTCCTGGCCGACGGCCGCTTTCCCGCCGGCGGCCACGCACACTCCGGCGGGGCCGAGGCCGCGGTCAAGGCCGGGCGGATCAAGGGGGCGGCGAGCCTCGCGGACTTCTGCCGGGGGCGCCTGCACACGGCCGGATCAGTGGCCGCGGCGCTCTCCGCCGCCGCGGCGCTCGGGATCGACCCCGTCGCGCTGGACCGTGCGGCGGACGCCCGTACGCCGTCGCCCGCGCTGCGGGTCGCCGCGCGCAAGCTGGGGCGCCAGCTGATGCGAGCCGCCCGGTCGACCTGGCCGTCCGCAGAACTGGACGGGCTGGCACGGGAGTTCCCCAAGGGCGCCCATCAGCCGGTGGTGCTCGGACTGACGGCACGGGCGGCCGGGCTGGGGCCGGTCGACGCGGCGTACTGCGCGGCGTACGAGAACGTGAGCGGCCCGGCCACGGCGACGGTACGCCTGCTGAGCCTGGATCCCTTCGACGCGGCGGGAGTGCTGGCCCGGCTGGCGCCGGAGCTGGATCGGGTCGTGGACCGGGCGGTGGAGGCGGCGAGGCGGGTGGTCGACGAAGGCGTCGACGCGCTGCCCGCCGCGTCGGCACCGCTGCTGGAGATCGGGGCGGAGGTGCATGCGGGGTGGCCGGTAAGGCTGTTCGCCTCGTAGCTGCCCGTTGTCAACGCCTGAGGGGCGCGGGGCTGTGTTCGATATGCGGCTCCGCCGCGTGAGCGCGACCGGCCCCCACTCACCCGCACCCCGACACGAGCCCCCGCCATCCCGCATCGCCCCGAACCAGGACCCGCCCCACCAGGAGCCGCACATGCACCTCGACCACAGCCACGACGGCCCCGCCGCCGTAAGTGCCGACGCCCGCCGACCCGACGGCACCCGCAG
>NZ_JBHUQX010000513.1:0-5848 GCF_042674225.1 Streptomyces sp. NPDC056948 | reverse complement strand
GCCGCCGGCATCCCGCCCCGCGGCTGCGGCCACCGCTCCGCCGGCCGCCCGGGCGCGTCCACCGGATACCGTCGCCCCGCCGATCACCCGCGCCCCGGCGCTCGTCTCCCGGCCGGTCACCCGCGCCCCGGCGCACGTCACCCCACCGCCCCCGCCCACTGGTCCGGAGCCCGGTCCGCCGGGACACTGGAGCCGTGCGCACTGTCAAAGCGGCGGCCGCCGCCGCCACCGCCGTGATCGGAGCCGGCGCAGCCGCCGTGGCCGCCGGCCGGTTCGCCAGCGACGCCGCGCTCAAGGCGCCTCCCGGCAGGCCGCTGCCCACCGAACCCCGGCTCACCGTGCACGGCACCGCCGCCGGGCAGATCAGCCTCACCCGGCACCTGGCCGCCCTGCGGCCCGGCCGCTACGGCCTCTCCGGTGACGGCTCCCACGCGGTGGTCGGCCCCGTCCTGACCACCGCCCCGCACACCGCCGACACCGTCGTACGCCGCCTGGAGAGCGTCACGCACGGCACCCTGAAGTCCGGCGACAAGGCCTGGCTCACCGCGAACGTGTACGTCGGCAACCCGAGCGACGCCCTCGGCCTCGAACACGCCGACGTCGACATCCCCGGCGAACTCGGCGCCCTGCCCGCGTGGTTCGTGCCCGGCGCCCGGGACACCTGGGTGATCGCCGTGCACGGCCTGGGCACCACGCGGGAACTGGCCATGAACGTCATGGAGTTCCTGCACCGCAACCGCTTCCCGGTGCTCGCCCTCGCCTACCGCGGCGACCTGGGCGCACCCCGCCGGCCCGACGGGCTGAACCACCTCGGCGAGACCGAGTGGCGCGACCTCGACGCGGCGATCCGCTACGCCGTGCGCCACGGTGCCCGGCAGGTCGTCCTGCACGGCTGGTCCACCGGCGCCACCATGGCGCTGCGCGCCGCCGCGCACTCGGGACTGCGCGACCGCGTCTCGGGGCTCGTCCTGGACTCCCCGGTGCTCAGCTGGCAGACCACCCTGCGGGCCCTCGCCGCGGCCCGCCGCACCCCGGGCCCGCTGCTGCCCCTCGCGGTCCGCGCCGCCCAGGGCCGCACCGGTCTGTACGACGACGGCGTCGCGGGCCCGGCCCCGTTCGACGGGCTCCACATCCCGGCACTCGTCTTCCACGGACCGGACGACACGGTGGCTCCCTGGCGGTTCTCCCGTCACCTCGCCGACGCGCGCCCCGACATGGTCGCCCTGTACACCGTCGGCAACGCGCCCCACGGAGCGATGTGGAACGCCGACCCGCACGCCTACGAGGAGGCGCTGCGACGCTTCCTGACGCCTCTCATGTGACCCCTGCATCGCCCCTGCGCCCCGTCGCGACCATGTCCCGCCCGGCTCTCCACCGACCGGTCGTGAAGATTCCGTTTAGCGTCGTACCACTGGCTTGTTTCCGGCCCTCGGCCGCTCGCCGGGCCCGGTGCGTTGGCCATCCCCGTCGCCCGCCGTGACATTCCGTTTGGGTTTTCGGACCGTCAACCGGAAGACTGCACCCGTGACGTCCCGTATCCCGCGCGACTCCAGGCTTCGACTCGTCCGCCCGCGACCCCTGGCCGCCGCCCCCAGAGCGATGAACCAGCGGCGCTCGCGCCGACCCGCACCGCGCCCCCCGGAGGGCACCCCGGCACCGGCGGAGCTGGCCAGAATGGCGCGCTCAGGTCTGGCCGCCGCGGCCCGCGTCGCCCGCTGGGCCGACGCGGCGCTCGGCCCCGGCGGGGACAGCGCCACCGCCGACGGCAAGGCCACTCTCTCCGACGCGACCGCCGAACGGGCCGCCCGCGACCTGGGTCTGACCTCGGCTCAGGTCAGGGGCGACTGGGACACCGCCCGCCTCGCCGGACTCGTCGAGGTGCACGGCGACAGCGCCCGCCCCGGCTGGCGGCTGCGCGCCTGGGACCGCGACGACAGCGCCGTCCTGCGCGGCTGGGTCGCCCTCTTCGACGCCTGGTCGCTCGCCCATCCGGAGCCCGAGGACCGCGAGGCCGCCGCCGTCGCCGAGGTCGTCTCCGCCATGCCGCAGGCGCTCTCCTTCCTCCAGCTCTCCGCCGGCCCCGTCCCCGTGGAGCAGCTCCTCGACCTCCTGGAGCAGCGCGTCACCGAGCTGCGCACCGCACGCTGCGAGATCCCCTACGGCCCCCAGCCCGAGCCGGTCGCCGAGCCGGAGCCCACCGACGCCCCGCTCGCCCCCCTCCTCGACTGGGCCCTGCGCGCCCTCGCCTCCGTCGGCGCCCTCACCTACGGCGACGGCCAGGCCACGCTCACCCCGCTCGGGAGCTGGGCCGTCTGGGTCAAGCTGGAGCAGATCTGCGTCGCCGCGCAGAGCCCCGCCGGGAACATCGAGCAGGCGGCCGAGGACATGCTCCGCGGCTGCGCCCAGCTGCGCCCGAACGCGGCCCGCGCCGAGTACCGCGCCTGGCTCGCCGCCCGCCCCGTCGGCAGCGCCGTCACCGAACTCCTCGGTGCCGCCCGCGGCGAGGACGCCCTGCTGCGCGGCCTCGCCTTCGAGGCGCTGCGCGTGGTCGGCGCCCCCGCCGAGCCCGACGTCCGCGGCGTCGTCGCCGAGCCGACGCTCAGGCCGTACGCCCTGCTGTGGCTGGCCGAGCACGACGGCGCCGACCCGGAGGACGCCCACGAGGTCCTCACCCGTCAGGAGGCGACCTGGCTGTGGGTGGACACCGCGGCCGCCGTCGCCGACCACGGTGAGGCCCCGCTGCTCGTCCGCCATCTGGAGTCAGCGGTGCAGCCGACCATCCCGATGCTCCTCGACGAGGTACGTGCCGTAGGACACCCGCGCACCGTGCAGGTCCTGGTCGCCCTCGCCGCGGCCCACCCCGACCCGGCCCTGGCCAAGGCCGTACGGCGGGCCGCGTTCCAGGTGCACACCGGCGGCAGCTAGCGGCCAGGGGTCCGGTGGGGCTCTCAGCCCGCTATCTCGGGCGCGTACGTCCCGAAGCTCCACACATTGCCCTCGAGGTCCCGGGCCAGGTAGTTCCGCGAGCCGTAGTCCTGATCCGTCGGGGGCATCAGGATCTCCACGCCGTGGTCCACGGCGCGGCGGTGGTGTGCGTCCACGTCGTCCACCACCACGTACACCCCCGCGGTGCCCGCGTCCTTCATGGCCGTGTCGAACAAGCCGCCGCGGCCCTTGGTGCCGACCATCACCGCGCCGTTGCCCTGCGTCAGCTCGGCGTGCATCACCGAGCCGTCCTCGCCCTCGTACACCGAGAGCTCCGTGAAGCCGAAGGCCTCCGTGAGCTGCCGGATCGCCGTCTTCGCGTCCGCGTAGAGCAGCGTCGGATAGATGCTCGGACGTCCACCGGAGGCGCCTGCCATCGCGATCACTTCCTCGTTGTCCTGCTGCCTGACTCAGTCAAAAAGTGCTTGCACGTCCCCGTTAGACTGTCTCTCATGGCCATTCTCCTCGCGCATTAGACGGCGGGAACGTCCTCAGCCGCCCATCCCGCCCCCGTATCCGCCCTGGAGTCTGTCCGTGATCTCCGCCTCCGGTATCGAGCTGCGCGCCGGTGCCCGCGTCCTCATCGAAAACGCCACCTTCCGTGTCGCCAAGGGCGACCGCATCGGCCTGGTCGGCCGCAACGGCGCAGGGAAGACCACCCTCACCAAGTGCCTCGCCGGCGACGGCATCCCCGCCGGCGGCACCATCACCCGCTCCGGCGAGGTCGGCTACCTCCCGCAGGACCCCCGCACCGGCGACCTCGACATCCTCGCCCGCGACCGCATCCTCTCCGCGCGCGGCCTGGACGTGCTGATCCGCAAGATGCGCGAGAACGAGCAGCGCATCGCCAGCGGCAAGGGCGGCACCCGCGACAAGGCGCTCAAGCAGTACGAGCGCCAGGAGACGGAGTTCCTCACCAAGGGCGGGTACGCCGCCGAGGCCGAGGCCGCCACCATCGCCGCCGCGCTCAACCTGCCCGACCGCGTGCTCGGCCAGCCCCTGCACACGCTCTCCGGCGGTCAGCGCCGCCGTATCGAGCTGGCCCGCATCCTGTTCTCCGACGCGGACACGCTGCTGCTCGACGAGCCGACCAACCACCTCGACGCCGACTCGATCATCTGGCTGCGGGACTACCTGAAGACCTACCGCGGCGGCTTCATCGTGATCTCCCACGACGTCGACCTGGTGGAGACGGTCGTGAACAAGGTGTTCTACCTGGACGCCAACCGCTCCCAGATCGATGTCTACAACATGGGCTGGAAGCTCTACCAGCAGCAGCGCGAGTCCGACGAGAAGCGCCGCAAGCGCGAGCGTCAGAACGCCGAGAAGAAGGCCTCCGCGCTGCATTCGCAGGCCGACAAGATGCGGGCCAAGGCCACCAAGACCGTCGCCGCGCAGAACATGGCCCGCCGGGCGGACAAGCTGCTGGCCGGCCTGGAGGCCGAGCGGAAGTCCGACAAGGTCGCCAAGCTGCGCTTCCCCGAGCCCTCCCCGTGCGGCAAGACCCCGCTCATGGCCGAGGGTCTGTCGAAGTCCTACGGATCGCTGGAGATCTTCACCGACGTCGACCTGGCCATCGACAAGGGCTCGCGCGTCGTCATCCTCGGCCTCAACGGCGCGGGCAAGACGACCCTGCTCCGGCTGCTCGGCGGAGCCGAGACGCCCGACACCGGCGAGGTCATCGAGGGCCACGGCCTCAAGCTCGGCTACTACGCGCAGGAGCACGAGACCCTCGACCCGGAGCGCACGGTCCTGGAGAACATGCGCTCGGCCGCCCCCGACCTGGACCTGGTGGAGGTCCGCAAGACCCTCGGCTCGTTCCTGTTCTCCGGCGACGACGTCGACAAGCCGGCCGGGGTCCTCTCCGGCGGCGAGAAGACCCGTCTGGCGCTGGCCACCCTGGTGGTGTCCTCGGCGAACGTCCTGCTCCTCGACGAGCCGACCAACAACCTCGACCCGGCCAGCCGCGAGGAGATCCTCGGCGCGCTGCGCACGTACAAGGGCGCGGTCGTCCTCGTCACGCACGACGAGGGCGCGGTCGAGGCGCTCCAGCCGGAGCGGATCATCCTGCTGCCGGACGGTGTCGAGGACCTGTGGGGTGCCGACTACGCGGACCTCGTCGCCCTCGCTTGATCGAATACGTGATCAACGGCGTATGGATCATTCGGCCTAGCGGTGATCCATCATCTGTGTGAGATCTCCTCGTACCGAGGTGTGTCCTACATCGATTTCGCGGCCGAGCCCCCGATTCTTCCGGGCTCGGCCGTGACGCCTTTCTGACCTGGCATTTTCCGCGGCAATCCGTTCGGGCGTACGGACGCCGCCCTTCGGAATTCCGCATTCCGGATATGGGGATGTGCTCCCGTCGTCACAATCTTGTCTCACGGACCTTGCCGAATGGGTGGCCATCAAGGCCCGGAGGGGTGATCATGAGGAGACCAGAGCGCACTTCCCATGAGGAGGCACGGGTGGCCGAGACTCTGAAGAAGGGCAGCCGGGTAACCGGCGCCGCGCGCGACAAGCTCGCGGCAGACCTGAAGAAGAAGTACGACGCCGGTGCGAGCATCCGGGCGTTGGCCGAGGAGACCGGCCGCTCGTATGGCTTTGTGCACCGCATGCTCAGTGAGTCGGGCGTCACGCTGCGAGGGCGTGGCGGGGCGACCCGGGGCAAAAAGGCCACGGCCTGACCCCGGGTGGCCCCTCGGCTTCGATGGTGGCCACCCGGTCGGTCGGCTGATCGACCGGGTGGTTACTGTGCAGTCACTTAGCTGACCGCACACATCGGAGGCGTCCATGGCTTCGCCCGACAAGGACCTCGTTCCCGTACTCGACAAGGACGGCGTACGGCTCACCGTCGACGACG
>NZ_JBHUQX010000512.1:0-5859 GCF_042674225.1 Streptomyces sp. NPDC056948 | reverse complement strand
GGTCGTGACCCGGGAGCCGGAGACCACCCACTACGCGGAGGAGACGGCATGATCGGGGTTTCGCCGCCCGAGTACGATCCGTCGTCCGTGGAGCACGCCACCACGCTGCCGGGGACCGGCCCGTCTGCGTACCGTGCCCGGCCTGCCCTACCCGACGGCCCTGAGCAGCAACAGGGCGATGTCGTCGAGCCGTTCCTCCCCTTCCCGGTGGTGCCGCTCCTGATGAACGAGACTGTCGGCCAGCTCGTCCAGCGGCTGGTCCCCGGCGTCGGCCAGGCGCCGGCCCAGGTCCGCGAGGGCCTCCTCGAAGTCCGTGCCGGGGGACTCGACCAGCCCGTCGGTGTAGAGGACGAGCAGCGAACCGGGGGCGAGGGCGACCTCCGTCGTCGGGTACACCGCCGAGGCGTCGATGCCCAGCAGCGGGCCCCCGGCCAGGTCCAGGACGCGCACCCGCCCGTCCGGCCGTCTCAGCAACGGCGGCGGATGACCCGCCCGGGACATCACGGCCCGGCCGTGCGCCGGGTCGAGCCGCAGATACAGGCAGCTTGCGAACAGGTCGGACCCCAGGTCGAGCAGCAGCCGGTTGGTGCTGCGCATGACCTCCTCGGGCGCCTGGCCCACGGCCGTGTACGCGCGCACCGCGGTGCGGACCTGCCCCATCAGCCCGGCCGCCGTGACGTTGTGTCCCTGCACGTCCCCGATCACCGCCGCCGCCATCCCCTGCGTGCGCACCAGGTCGTAGAAGTCGCCGCCGATGTCCATGCCCTGAGTGGCCGGCACATAGCGGCCGGCCGCCTCGATCCCGGGCAGCGACGGCAGCGAGTGCGGCAGCAGCGCCTCCTGGAGGCCGTGCGCGAGCCGGTGCTTGGCGTCGTAGAGCAGTGCCCGCTCCAGCGCCTGGGAGACCAGCCCGGCCAGGCTGGTCAGCACCGCCCGCTCCTCCGTCGGGAAGGGGTGCGGCTCGGCGAAGGAGAGCACGCACGTCCCGACCGGCCGTCCCTGGGCGATCAGCGGCAGATAGGCCCAGGCCGAGAACCCGTCGGGGGTGGCGAGCCGCGCCGGATAGAGGCGCTCGAGCTGTTCCCGCGACTCGAAGAACGCGGGCACGCCCGTCCGCAGCACCTTCGTGCCGGGCATCGGCTCGGTGAGCGGCATTCCGTCGAACCGTTCCACCACGTGCGGGTCCCGGTACCCGCGATGTCCGAGCACGCGCAGCCGGTTCGCCTGCGAGCTCAGCACGACCAGGGCCTGGCTGCCCACGGCCGGGGCGATCTCGTCCGCGACCAGTTGCACCACGTCCTGCACCCCCACCGCCTCGGTGAGCGCGCTGGCCAGGTCCAGCACCTGCGACATGGTGACCAGCCGGGACGGCTTGCCGTCGGGTGGCGGTGCGGCCCGGTTCATCTCCGAGACGGCCTTCGACCTGGTGATCCGGACACTGAGGCCCGTGGTACTCGGATACAGCCGGAACGACAGCCACTCGCCGGGCGGGCGCAGCGCCACGAACGAGGTGATGTGCTGGCTCAGCAGCGCGGCCCGGTAACGGTCCTCGTACACCGGGTCGTTGAGCCACGGCACCGACGCCCAGAGCTGGGTGCCGAGCAGCCGGCTGACCGGGACGTTCAGCAACTCGGCCGCCGCCGCGTTGACGAAGCCGACCCGCCCGTGCAGATCCAGCGAGACCAGCCCGTACGGCAGCCGGCTCACCATCCGGGCCGCCTCGACCGTGCCGAGCGTGCCGGCGATCCCGCCCACCAGGGGCGAGGCCAGCATGTCGGTCTCGGGGTGCGGCGGGATGCTGTGCTCGGCCGCCCGCTCCAGCCGGACAGCGAGCCGGCCGCAGGCCGCCGTCAGATGCTCGCGCTCATGGTCGGACAGCTCTGGCGGATGCGCGCCCGGCCAGGTCACGAAGACCGCGCCGTAGACGGTGGAGTCGGTGGCCACCGGCACCGCGGCCAGCGCGAACGGGTAGGGCAGCACCACGGCGATCCGCGGATAGTGGCGGGCCATCGCCTCCTCGCCGCCGACCCAGACCAGCCGCCGCTCGCGCGCCGCGTCGGCGACCGGGATCGGCGAGCTCAGCCCCACCCGCTCCCAGGGCGCCGCGAACGCCCGGGGCAGCCCGGCCATCACCGCCATCTCCAGCACCGGCTGATCCGGCGCCATCAGGTACACCGCGCCGGAGTGGGCGTGCACCTCGTCCATCATCGAGGCCAGCGCCAGAGACAGCAGCGGACGGCCGACCGGCGTCCGGGCGGCTGCCGGCGCCTGTGCGGACGACTGCCCGTCGGACACGCCGACCACCTCCTCGCACGGCCGAGCGACCGGGCTCAGGAACAAATCTCCACCCTGGCGGCCCGTCGCGCACGACGAGCGGCACCGGGACGATCCACGGTTACCGTCGGTTACAGACGTTCGGCTCCGTCGGAGGCGCTCGCGTACCCCGACCGCCGTGTCCCATGCCGCCGAAGTCGAAGCGCGGCCGGGCGTACGGGCGCCGCGCGTGCGCCCCCGCGCATCTTGATGGCCGGATCTTCGCGCCCACGCAGGGTGACCATCACGAACAATGGGGCAGACGCTCACACGACGAGGGGGGCGTACGGCGAGCCGAGGGGGTGGCAGTGATCCGGGTGCTGTTGGTGCATGACGAGTGTCTGGTGAGATCGGTACTGGCGGAGTGGCTGACGGGGGAGCCTGATCTCGCGGTGCACGACACGCCGTGGCGCGGCGCCCCGGGCCTGGTGCGGTCCGTGCGCCCGGACGTCTGCGCGGCGGACCTGGAGTGCGCGGACTCCTACGGCATCCCCCCGCTGGGTGAGCTGTGCCGGCCGGGCCCGGACCGGGCGCGTCCCCGATTACTCGTGCTCGCCACCGCGAACAGGCCCGGACTGCTGAAAAGGGCGGTCGAGGCGGGGGCGCTCGGCTACGTCGACAAGGAGAGCTCGCCGCAGAATCTGCTGCGCGGAATCCGCCGCGTCGCTGAGGGGGAACGTTTCGTCAACGACTCGCTGGGCTTCGGTTTCCTCAGGGCGGCCGAGATGCCGCTGACCCGCAGAGAGCTGAGCGTGTTAACCCTCGCGGCCGAGGGAGCCTCCATCGCGGAGATAGCCGGGAGCCTGCACCTGTCCCACGGGACCGTGCGCAACTACATGGCCGCCATCACCCGCAAGACCGGGGCCCGCAACCGCATCGACGCGATCCGCATCTCGCAGGGCCAGGGCTGGCTCTGACCGCCGCCGGGACGGGCCGGGCGCCCAGCTTCCGACGAGGTCCCGGTAGAGCGCCGAGGTCCGCAGCAGTTCCTCGTGACCGCCGTACGCCGTGCTCCTGCCGTCCATGACCAGCACATGGCCGGCGCGGCGGGCCGAGCTGATGCGGTGGGCGACGACCACCAGGGTCCCGCCCGGCCGCGCGGCGAAGGCGCGCTCCGCGCGCTCCTCCGTCTCCGGATCCAGGTGACAGGTCGCCTCGTCGAGCAGGGCGAGCGGGGCGCAGGACAGATAGGCCCTGGTCAGTGCGACCAACTGCCGTTCGCCGGCCGACAGGGCCGCCGGGTCGACCCGTGCGCCGAGTCCGCCGAGCCGGTCGGCCAGCGGGGCGAGTCCGACCGCCTCCGCCGCGGCCAGCAGCTCCTCCTCGGGCACCGGGTCCGGCCGCAGATACGCGAGGTTCTCGGCCAGGGTGGCGTCGAAGACGTACGCCTCCTGCGGGATGAGCACGCGCGCGGCGGCCGCCTCCGGTCCGGGCACGGTGTGTCCGCCCACCGTGATCGTCCCCTGGTCCGGCGTGAGGAGCCCGGCGACGAGGGCGGTGAGGGTGGACTTGCCGGTGCCGCTCGGGCCGACGACGGCCAGGTGCGAGCCGACCGGAAGGGTGAGGTCGAGGTCCTGGACCACGGGGGTACTGGCGGGGCCGTAGGCGAAGGTGGCGGAGGTGAGGGAGAAGGCCGGGGGCGTGCCTTCGGTGGGTTCCGGCGCGGGGCGTTCGGGTCCCGGCTTCCCCGCAGGTATGCCGGTGTCCGTCCGGGCCAGCCTGCGCAGCACCACCGTCAGGCGGGAGCCGCTGGTGCCCAGACCGTGGACCAGGTTGCGCAGGGCGGGCAGCAGGGACTGCGTGACATAGGCGAGGGCACCGACCAGGGCACCCGTGCTGACGCCGTGGGCCAGGAGCCACGGGCCGGCGGCGAGCAGCAGGACGATCGGCAACTGGCCACCGACCGCCAGGGACGCGACGCGCAGTACGCCCCAGTGCGCCAGGGCACGCGCCGCCCGCAGTTCCGCCTCGACCCGTTCGCCGGTGCCGGCGGCGATCTGCGCCTCCGCGCCGGTCGCCGTGATGTCCCGCAGGCCCGGGCAGACGGCGCCCAGCTCACCGGCGAGCGCCTCGTCGGCGACGAGGAACGTCTCCTGCCGCCGGGCGAGCGGCCGCAGTGTCGCCGCGAACAGGGCCACTCCGGCGGCCAGGGGCGGCCCGACGACGAGCAGGAGCGGTGGGGCGAGGGCGAACAGACCGGCCAGGGCGCCGACGGCGGTGAACACGAAGGAGCGGGAGACCATCACCAGTCCGGCGAAGGTGTCCCGGGCGATCTCCACCTGCTGCGTGAGCCCCGACAACGACCCCGTGTCACCGGTCCGCACCCCGCGGGAGACGACCCGCTCCACGAGCCGGTCCCGGAGGGGTTCGACCAGCGCGGCGACGGCGGCGTACACCCGCGCGGTCCCGTACGCGCCGACGAGTACACCGAGCCCGGTCACCGCCAGCCAGATCAGCCCGACATCCGCCCGCCCGCGCAGGAACCCCTCGTCCAGGGCGCGGGCGGGACCGTAGCCGATGAGGAAGGTCTGCCCGCTCTCGAGCACGGACCAGGCGACAAGGCGGAGCAGGACCCGGCGGCGGGCCAGCAGGAAGCGCAGGCCCCGGGCGGGTAGGCCGGCATCGGCGGGCGTTGCGTCCTGCCCGTTCTGGCGGTTCTCCCTGTTCTGCCGGGGAGTCTCTTGCCCACGTCGGCCGCGGGCGCGGATCCGGCCCGTCATGCCGGCACACCCCCCTCCGCACTCGCACTTGCACCCGCACCCGTACTCGCCGGTTCCGTGCCCTCCCCGAACGCCGCCCGGTACTCCGCGAGCCGCCACAGCTCCTCGTGCGGCCCCACCGCCCGCACCCGCCCCCCGTCCAGCCAGGCCACCGCGTCGGCGCACGCCGCCGTCGCGCTGCGGTGGGCGACCAGCAGCCGGGTGCTGTCCGGGCCGTCGTCGAGAAGGGCGTCGGTGATGCGGCGTTCCGTCACCGTGTCGAGGCTGGAGAGGGCGTCGTCGAGGATCAGCAGGCGGCCGCCGTGGGCGAACGCCCTGGCGAGGCCGAGCCGTTGGGACTCACCGCCGGAGCGCGGGGCGTCGGCGACGGCCGTGTCGTATCCGTCGGGGAGGCGGCGGACGAAGTCGTCGGCGAGGGCCGTGCGGGCCGCCTCACGGACGCGGGCGGGGGAGGGGTCCGGCAGGCCGAGGCCGATCGCCTGCCCGACCGTGCCGCCCAGGAGAGCCGGGCGGGCGAAGGCGTAGCCGACGGCGCCGCGCAGGTCGGCGTGCGGCAGATCGCGCAGCGGCACCCCGTCGAGGAGCACCTCGCCCGCGTCCGGGTCGGCCAGCCGTCCGGCGAGCGCGGCCAGCAGCGACTTGCCCGCACCGGACGGGCCGACCACGGCCAGTGTCGTGCCGCCCGGCACGACGAGGTCCACTCCGTCGAGCACGGTGCGTCCGCCGCGCCGGGCCGTCACGCCGCGCAGCTCCAGCCGGCCGGGCCCGTCGGGCAGCCGGCATGCGCCGAACCCGGTCGCGGGCTCGGCCCGGACCTCTCCGAGGC
>NZ_JBHUQX010000511.1:0-5929 GCF_042674225.1 Streptomyces sp. NPDC056948 | reverse complement strand
CCTTCGGCAGTCTCCTGTCATGCCGCGCCGCTAACGCAGTTCCTCCGGCGGGGTCCGCTCACTGTCCACCTTCTCGACCCGCTCCAGCTCGCCCCACACGACGTAGCGGTACGTGCTCGTGTACACCGGCGTGCAGGTCGTCAGGGTGATGTAGTGGCCCGGCTTCTTCTTGCCGGATTCCTCGGGGACCTTCGAGAGGACCTTGACGTTGTACTTCGAGGTCTCGGGAAGAATGTCGTACACCTTGTAGACGTACCACTTGTCCTTCGTCTCGAAGACGACCGGGTCGCCCTTCTTGATCTTGTCGATGTTGTGGAACCGGGCGCCGTGGCCGTCGCGATGGGCGGCGAGGGAGAAGTTGCCGTTCTTGCCCGACGTCGGCAGGGCCGACTTGACGGGATCGGTGTAGTAGCCGGCGACACCGTCGTTGAGGATCTTGTTCGACGTGCCCTTCTCGACCAGGACCTCGCCGTTCTTCATCGCGGGCACGTGCAGGAAGCCGATGCCGTTCTTGGTGTCCAGCACGCCGGGGCCGCCCCGGCCGTGGGCCCAGTCGTCACGAACCTTGTCGGCCTGCTGGCCGGCCGCACGGTCGGCGACGACGTTCGTCCACCACAGCGAGTAGACGACGAACAGGCCGAGGACCAGGCCCGCGGTGATGAGGAGTTCCCCGAAGACACTGACCGCTATGGCGATCGGGCCGGGCCGGCGGCGTGCCGCTGCCCTCCGTGACGCGGGCGCGCCGATGTGCTCTTCGTGGTCCGTGTCGGTGGTCGCTGCCACTGGTCATCTGCCCTTAACTGACGAGCGCATCCGGCTTGCCCTTGCTGCGCGGCCGTTCCTCGACCATCTTGCCCCAGACGATCATCCGGTACTTGCTGGTGAACTCCGGCGTGCACGTGGTCAGCGTGATGTAACGGCCGGGCTCGGTGAAGCCCGACCCGGTGGGGACGGGCTTCAGGACGCTCGTGTTGCTCGGCGGGGTCACCGGCAGGATCGACGCCATCTTGTAGACGAAGTACTCGTCCTGCGTCTCCACGACGATCGGATCACCCGGCGTGAGCTTGTTGATGTACCGGAACGGTTCTCCATGGGTGTTGCGGTGGCCCGCGAGCCCGAAGTTGCCGCTCTTGTCACCCGGCATCGCGGTCTTCAGCGCGCCGTCCGCGTAGTGCCCGACCATGCCCCGGTCCAGGACGCCCTTGTTGCTGGTGCCCTCGGCGATCGGCACGACCACGTCCAGCTTCGGGATGTGCAGGATGGCGAAGCCCTGCCCCGGCTCGAAGGCCCCCGGGTTGCGCTTGCCGTTCGCCCAGTCGTCCTGGAGGCTGCTGGCCTCCTTGCCGGCCTGGGCGTGCGCCCGCACGTTCGTCCACCAGAGCTGGTAGGTGACGAACAGCAGCATCAGCACGCCGGTCGTGATGAACACCTCACCGATCGCCCGGCTGGCGACGACCGCCGCACCGGGCTTACGCGCCTTCGCCTGCCGCCGCGCCTCGACCCGTGACAGCGGCGCCCGCCGCCCCTCCTGGGCCGGGCCCTCCTGAGACGGGCGGGTGTCCGAAGCGCCGCCATGGCGCCCGTGACGGCGTTTGGCGGCCTTTCTGCGGGCCGCCCGGCCACCGTGGGCCGGTCCGGCCTGACGGGAGGCGGAAGAGCCCGGAGAGCCCGCTGTGGAGTCACCGGCCGCGGGCGGCGGATCCGGTATCCGCAGCGCCACCGTCTCCTCGTCGGCGGGAGGCAGGTACGGCTCCTCGGGGAGAGGCTCGTACGACGCCGTGTACGGATCCGGCTCCGACATGTACGGCTGTGGCTGCGGGTTGGGTTGCGCTTGCGGCTGCGGCTGCGGTCCCGGCTGTGGGGAAGCGCCGTACGCCCCCGAGCCCGACCAGTCCTCGAACGCACCCCGCGCCCCGTACGACTGCTGCCCGTACGAGGTGTCGGACTCGCGCTCGGGGCGCAGCGCCGTCACGCCGTGGCCCTGCCCACCACCGGGGCGAGCCCGGCCGACCTCGCCACCGCGCCCTGGTCGCCGCACTCCACCAGCCAGTTGGCCAGCATCAGGTGCCCGTGCTCGGTCAGCACCGACTCGGGGTGGAACTGCACACCCTCGACCGGCAGTTCGCGGTGCCTCAGGCCCATGACTATGCCGTCGTGGGTCCGGGCCGTGACCTCCAGCTCGGCCGGGACCGTGGTGGGCTCGGCGGCCAGCGAGTGGTAACGCGTCGCCGTGAAGGGCGAGGGCAGACCCGCGAAGACGCCCTTGCCCGCATGCTCCACCGGCGAGGTCTTGCCGTGCAGCAGCTCGGGCGCGCGGTCCACGACACCGCCGTACGCCACCTGCATCGACTGCATGCCCAGGCAGACGCCGAAGACCGGGACACCCGTGGCGGCGCAGTGCCGGACCATGTCCACGCAGACGCCCGCCTGCTCCGGAGTGCCGGGGCCCGGGGAGAGCAGGACGCCGTCGAAGCCGTCCTGGGCGTGCGCCGTCGACACCTCGTCGTTGCGCAGGACCTCGCACTCGGCGCCCAGCTGGTACAGGTACTGGACCAGGTTGAAGACGAAGCTGTCGTAGTTGTCGACTACGAGAATGCGCGCGCTCACTGGTTGTCCACCGTCACATCGTTGAAGGGCAGCAGCGGTTCCGCCCACGGGAAGACGAACTGGAAGAGGACGTAGACCACGGCCACGACCAGGGCGAGTGAGATCAGTGCCTTCACCCACGTGTTCCCCGGCAGATGCCGCCAGACCCAGCCGTACATGCCGTCCCTTCCGTCGTACCACGGCACCAGACCCACGCCGTACAGCCACCAGACTAACGGCGCAACGCCTCGGGTTTCCCGGCCTCCACAGGCTGGGTGGAGTCCAGGTGCGCCCAGACGATCAGACGATGACTGTGACCCCATTCCGGTTCGCACGTGGTCAGCGTCAGATACCGGCCCGGACGCGTGTACCCGGAAGTACGTGGAACAGGGTCGATCACCTCGATGTCCGAGGGCACTGTTTTGTACGGGCCTTTGTCGATCCGATACGTGAACCATGTCGTGCCGTCGCTCAGCACCACCGCATCGCCGCGCCGCAGCTTGGGAAAGTCCTTGAAGGGATCGCCGTAGGTGCGGCGGTGGCCGGCGACCGCGAAGTTCCCCTTCTGCCCGAGCTGGGCGGTGTCCGCGTAGTGCCCGAGGCCCTTCTTCAGGGTGCCGGTGGCGGTGCCCTCGAGCACCGGCTTGTTCCACGTGAAACCAAGACGCGGGATGTACATGATCGCGAAGGGCTTGCCCTTGGCGTAGGGCGCGGGCCCCGGCGGGCTCGCGAGGGAGCCGTCGGCCGGCGGACGGGGCTTCGACCACTCCTTCCGGAGCAGATCGATCTGGTCGTCCATGACGTGGTCGGCCTTTACACCGGTCCAGAACAGCACATAGACGACGAACAGCACGATCACGCTGCCGACGGTGATGCACAGTTCGCTGACGGTCCTGACGATCACGCGCACCGGCAGCTCCCCCGGCCTGGCTACTGCTCCACGGGCTTCGCGTAGTGCAGATCCACTGTGCCCGAGTAGCCGGGAAGAGTCACCGGCCCGTTCTCCTCGACTTTCCAGCCGAGCCCGTACACGTTGACGTAGACCATGTAGTTCTGGATCGCCGGGGACGCCGCGAGCGCCCTCTGCAGCTTGCCCGGGTCACCGACCGCCGTGATCTTGTACGGCGGTGAGTAGACGCGGCCCTGGAGGATCAGGGTGTTGCCCACACAGCGCACCGCGCTGGTGGAGATCAGCCGCTGGTCCATGACCTTGATGCCCTTGGCCCCGCCCTGCCACAGCGCGTTCACCACGGCCTGGAGGTCCTGCTGGTGGATGACCAGGAAGTCGGGCTGCGGCTCGGGATAGCCGGGGAGCTTGGCGGTGGCGTCCGGCGGGGCGTCGTTGAGGGTGACCGACAACGACTCGCCCTTGAGCTTCTGGGTGCCCGCGCGCTGCTCCAGGGCGGCGAGCTTGTCGTCCTCCGCCTTGGTGCTGCCGTCGTCCCGCTCGGCGAGCGCCTCTATGTCGGTGCGCAGGGTTCCGTTGGTCTCGTCCAGCTCGCCGTTCTCACGGCTGCGCTCATGGATGAGGTCGGACAGCTTCAGCAGGGAGCTGTCCGTGCGGATGTTGGTGCCCTTGGCGGTGTTGAAGCTGGTGAAGAAGATGAGCCCGGCGAGAGCGAAGACGACCGCCGTGAGGATTCGCACGGGCCGGAAGCGGCGCGCGCGCTCAGGGGTGGATCCCGTCCCGGGGGAGTCGGCAGAATTGCTCAACGTACCCTTATCTCCTTCGGCGCCACGGAAGCACTACGCTAACGGACGACCGGGGGAGCACTCAGAGTCCCCTTACGCTGCCCCCGAGCCAGACCCAGATCCCTGCGCGGCCACGCAGCGCATCGACAGGAGAGACCCTCGTGCCGAAGTCACGTATCCGCAAGAAGGCCGACTACACGCCGCCGCCGGCGAAGCAGGCAACGGCCATCAAGCTGACCAACCGTTCCTGGGTCGCTCCCGTGATGCTGGCCATGTTCCTCGTCGGCCTGGCCTGGATCGTCGTCTTCTACGTCACCGACGGTTCGCTGCCCATCGACACGCTGGGCAACTGGAACATCGTGGTGGGCTTCGGCTTCATCGCCGCCGGATTCGGTGTCTCCACCCAGTGGAAGTAGCGGTCACCGGACGGTGAACGCAGCTCTGCCCAGGGCTGTTCGCTGAGTTATCCACAGCGGTTATCCACAGGTGGAAAAGAAAGACGATCTGTGGATAACTCGTTGAGTGTTGACGCCGGTACGACGGAAGTACCGGAGCTCGAAAACCTGTTCGCCCCCTGCCTGACCTGCGGAAACGCAGGTCGGTGACAGGGGGCACATGTGTTCCCGCACCGTGTGCACAAGATTCGCCACCCGCTGTGGACAACATCACGCTCAGCTGAGCTGGGCCGTCCTCAGGAGGGTCAGCAGGACTACCACACCGAGGACCAGTGCGCAGGTGCCGTACTGGACCAGTGCTCGGCGCGCACGGGGGGCGTGGACCATGGCGTATCCGACGACGACACCGGCGACAAGGCCGCCGATGTGGGCCTGCCAGGAGATGTTGAATCCCGGGGCGAAGGTGAAGATCAGGTTGATCACCAACAGCGCGATGATCGGCCGCATGTCGTAGTTGAGCCGGCGCATCAGCACGGCCGTGGCGCCGAAGAGACCGAAGATCGCGCCGGAGGCGCCCAGTGTGGCCGTGTTCGGGGAGGCCAGCAGATAGGCCAGGGCACTGCCCGCCAGACCCGAGACTAGGTAGAGCGCGAGGTAGCGGACACGGCCGAGGGCCGCTTCGAGCGGGCCGCCGAGCCACCACAGGCTGAGCATGTTGAACGCGATGTGCCAGACCTCCTGATGTGTGAACATCGAGGTCACCATGCGGTACCACTCGCCTCCCGCCACACCCTGGGTGGGCGTGAAGGGCGCCGGCGGCCACGCGCCGAGCAGGACGATGTCGGTGAGGATCGACTCACGGACCTGGACGGCGATGAACACCGCCACGTTGATACCGATGAGGATCTTGGTCAGCAGGCGGGGGTCGGAGGCGATCGCGCCGCCCGCGAGCGTCCGGGGCATGGCGGCCGTGGGCGCGTGACCTGTGCCGGAGCCGGTGCGGACGCACTCGGGGCAATGGAATCCGACGGAGGCGTTGACCATGCACTCGGGGCAGATCGGGCGCTCGCAGCGGGTGCAGCGGATACCGGTCTCGCGGTCCGGGTGGCGGTAGCACATGGGGACGCTGTGGGCGTCCTGCGGGCTGCCCGCAGCCTGGTCGTCCATGAGATCCCCTATGTCGTGGAAGCCGTGGGTCTGTGGTGGAAGCCGTGGGTCACAAAAGCCGTGGTGGGAAAAGCCCCGCCCCGCTCATC
>NZ_JBHUQX010000510.1:0-5993 GCF_042674225.1 Streptomyces sp. NPDC056948 | reverse complement strand
ACTCAGCCCAGGGGGTGCATCCAACCGTGCGTGTCAGGAGCCGTACCCCGCTGGATGTCCAGCAGCGCCTGGCGGAGCCGGAGCGTGACCTCGCCCGGCTCTCCCCCGCTCTGCTTCCACTCCACCCCGGCCCGCTTCACCGTACCGACCGGCGTGATCACAGCGGCCGTACCGCAGGCGAACACCTCGGTCAGAGACCCGTTCTCCGAGTCCCGCTGCCACTGGTCGACCGAGACCCTGCCCTCCTCGGCCTCGTACCCGAGGTCACGGGCGACGGCGAGCAGGGAGTCCCGGGTGACGCCCTCCAGAATCGACCCGGTCAACGACGGCGTGACGATCCTGTCCCCGTACACGAAGTACAGGTTCATGCCGCCCAGCTCCTCGACCCACGTGTGCTCGACGGCGTCGAGGTAGCAGACCTGGTCGCAGCCCTTGGTCGCGGCCTCGGCCTGCGCGAGCAGGGACGCCGCGTAGTTGCCGCCCGTCTTGGCGTCGCCCATGCCGCCGGGGACGGCGCGGACGCGGTCCTCGGAGACCCAGATGGAGACCGGCTTGACGCCGCCCGGGAAGTAGGCGCCGGCCGGGGAGGCGATGACCAGGAACAGGTACTCGTTGGCCGGCTTCACGCCCAGGCCGACCTCGGTCGCGATCATGAACGGACGCAGGTAGAGGGACTCCTCACCGCCGTGCGCCGGGACCCACGCCTTGTCCTGCTTCACCAGCGCGTCGCACGCCTCGATGAACGTCTCGACCGGCAGCTCGGGCATCGCGAGCCGGCGCGCGGAACGCTGGAAGCGCTCGGCGTTCTTCTCCGGGCGGAACGTGGCGACCGACCCGTCGGGGCGGCGGTAGGCCTTCAGCCCCTCGAAGATCTCCTGCGCGTAGTGCAGGACCGTGGTGGCGGGGTCGAGGGAGATCGGCGCGTACGGCACGAGCTGGCCGTCGTGCCAGCCGCGGCCTTCCGTCCACTTGATCGTCACCATGTGGTCGGTGAAGTGGCGGCCGAACCCGGGGTTGGCCAGGATCGCCTCGCGTTCTGCGGCGGAGAGCGGGTTGGCGGAGGGCTTGAGCTCGATCGTGGGCGTCGTCATGGGTTGATGTCCTTCACCGGTTGTAGTGACGGGCCGCGCTCGGTACTGCTCTGAATGTGACCAGTGCTAGGACGTCCGAGCATTCCCTCATTCCGCGGCCTCGCGTTCGATTATCGCCCGTGGGCGGCGGCGGAAGGAACGGGGTGAATGCGACCCGGTGGTCGATGGTGGCACCCGGCGGGAACATGCGAAAGCCGCCGGGCGCGGATGCGACCCGGCGGCTCTGCGAAAAGCAGCGGCGGGTCAGCCGGCTACTCGTACGGCGAGCGCGTCGCCGATCTCCGTGGTGGAGCGGGCGGGCTTGCCCGTGCGCTCCGACAGGTCGGCGGCGACCGCCTCGTCGATACGGTCGGCCTCGGCCTCGTGGCCAAGGTGGCGCAGGAGCAGGGCGACCGACAGCACCGTGGCGGTCGGGTCGGCCTTGCCCTGGCCGGCGATGTCCGGGGCCGAGCCGTGCACGGGCTCGAACATGGACGGGAAGTCTCCGGACGGGTTGATGTTGCCGGAGGCCGCCACGCCGATGCCGCCGGAGACGGCCGCGGCGAGGTCGGTGACGATGTCGCCGAAGAGGTTGTCCGTGACGATGACGTCGAAGCGCTCGGGCTGCGTGACGAGGTAGATCGTCGCCGCGTCCACGTGCATGTACTCGGTGGTGACCTCGGGGAACTCCTCGGCCACCTTGTTGAAGATGTTCGTCCACAGGTGACCCGCGAAGGTCAGCACGTTGTTCTTGTGGATCAGCGCCAGCTTCTTGCGCGGGCGGGCCTGCGCACGGGCGAACGCGTCACGCACGACACGCTCCACACCGAAGGCCGTGTTCACGGAGACCTCGGTGGCGACCTCGTGCTCGGTGCCCTTGCGGATCGTGCCGCCGTTGCCGGTGTACGGGCCCTCGGTGCCCTCGCGGACCACGACGAAGTCGATCTCCGGCTCGCCGGCCAGCGGGGTGGCGACGCCCGGGAGCAGCTTCGACGGGCGCAGGTTGACGTGGTGGTCGAAGGCGAAGCGGAGCTTGAGCAGGAAGCCGCGCTCCAGGACGCCGGACGGCACGCTCGGGTCGCCGATCGCGCCGAGCAGGATGGCGTCGTGCTTCTTCAGGGCGTCGAGGTCGGCGTCGGTGAGGGTCTCACCGGTGGCGTGGTAGCGCCGGGCGCCGAAGTCGTACTCCTTGGTCTCCAGCTTCACATCCTGCGGAAGGACGGCGGAGAGGACCTTCAGCCCTTCGGTCACGACCTCCTGGCCGATTCCGTCACCGGGGATCACTGCGAGATTGATGCTGCGAGACATGCGGGCACCCTACTCCTCGTCCCATGGGATGACACGCGGTGTCCGCGATACGGACACGTCGCCCCTCGTTCACCCGTATGTCAGACCGGTGTTGGGCCTTGCTGGGAAGTTGACTCTCATGGAGACTCCCGACTTCGGCATTCCCCGGCGGCTCGCGGACCGGATGAGCATGGCGGAACAGTACGAGTATCTGCGGACGCGCCTGTCGCGGCGGCGCACGCTGGTGACGGCCGGCGCGGTGGCGAGCGGGCTGCTGACCGGCTGCTCGGGCTCCGGCTCCGGGGGCGCCACGGCGACCAGGGACCCGTCGCCGAGCACGTCGAAGGCGCCCGGCTCCTTCATCACCCCCTTCGGCCGCCATCTCTCCTTCGGCGCCGATCCGAAGTCCCAGATGCGGATCTCCTGGCAGGTGCCGCTCGCGGTGAAGAAGCCGTACGTCCGGGTCGGCGCGCGCCCCGACGACCTCGGCCGCAAGGTGGAGGCGGAGCTGCGCGATCTGCGCACCCCGGAGCTGAAGGGCGTACGGGCGGCGGTCGAGCAGTACTACCTGCACGCGGCACTGGACGGCCTGCGCCCGGACACCACGTACTACTACGGCGTCGGCCACGAGGGCTTCGACCCCGCGTCCCCCGGGCACCGCTCGACCATCGCGTCCTTCCGCACGGCACCCGCGAACCCGCCGGAGCGGTTCGTGTTCACCGCGTTCGGCGACCAGGGCGTCGGCGAGGAGGCGGCCCTCAACGACCGTCTGCTGCTGCGCCAGAGCCCCGCCTTTCATCTGCACGCCGGCGACATCTGCTACGCCGACCCGACCGGCAAGGGCAAGGAGTCGGACGTCTTCGACGCCGGGCAGTGGGACCGGTTCCTCAAGCAGACCGAGCCGGTCGCCAGGTCGGTGCCGTGGATGGTGACGACCGGCAACCACGACATGGAGGCCTGGTACTCGCCGGACGGCTACGGCGGCCAGTTCGCCCGCTTCTCCCTGCCGGACAGCGGCTTCGACGCGCGTACGGCACCGGGCGTGTACGCCTTCACGTACGGCAACGTCGGCGTGGTCGCGCTGGACGCGAACGACGTGTCGTACGAGATCCCCGCCAACCTCGGCTACACGGAGGGGAGGCAGACGAAGTGGCTGGAGAAGAAGCTCGGCGAGCTGAGGGCCGCGAAGGACGTCGACTTCATCGTCGTCTACTTCCACCACTGCGCGTACTCGACCTCCACGCACGCCTCCGACGGCGGGGTACGCGCCGAGTGGCTGCCCCTGTTCGCCAAGCACGAGGTGGACCTGGTGATCAACGGGCACAACCACGTGTACGAGCGGACCGACGCCGTCAAGAACGGCGAGGTGGGCAGGCCGGTGCCCGTCGGCGGAACGACGGACCCCAGGCGGGACGGGATCGTGTACGTCACCGCGGGCGGCGGCGGCAAGGAGCTGTACGGCTTCCCGGACGGGGTGAAGGAGAGCTACGAGGGGAACACCGCCGACCACGAGTCCGTCGCCACGTTCCGGTGGACCAAGTCCCAGGACACGAAGGCGGAGTCGGTGCAGTGGTCGCGGGTGCGCTACCGCGGGTTCTCGTTCCTCTCCGTGGAGGCGGAGAGCGGCGCCGCGCCGAAGTTGAAGGTGTCGGCGCTGGCGTCGAGCGGTGAGCGGATCGACCACTTCGAGGTGCGGCGCGGGGCGTGAGGCCCCGCACCGCGCCCCGTCGGGCGGCTCCCGGTCCGGGGGCGGCTCAGTGGCCGGTGGATCCGCCGTTGTCCCTGCGGTCGAGGGCGCGCTGGAGCGCGGCGGCGGCGTTCTTGCGGTCGGACTCGCTCGTCCGGGAAGCGTGGCGGACTCGGCGGCGGACGGTCGTCTCGGCCATGGGAAATCGACTCCTTCGACAGCATGGAGCGCAGAGAGAGATACGAGACGCCGGAAGAGGCGGGGAGCGGTGCCGCAGGGGTTGCCTGCACGGGGCCCGGCTCACGACCGCCATTCGCTTGGTCGAGCGAGACGTTCGGCTCCTACAAAACTAAGGGAGGCCGGAGCGTCTGTCTCCACAATTACTCGGACTTCCTACTATCTGAGACGGTGGACTACGTCACACCGCGCTGAGCTGCGGTGATTCCTAGAGCACATCGCCGTCGCGCCAGTCGAAGAGCAATGCGTGCGCGGGGTCGAGCGCACCGGCGAGGGCCGGCCGGACATAGGTGCTGTCCTCTTCGTCCGGCAGCCGGACGACGCCCTCCACCGGGCTGAGGGCGTGCACCTCACCGCGCCACAGCCGCCAGCCGCGGGAGGTGTAGAGCCGGGCGCCGTCCGCACTGGCGGACAGGGCCCCGAGGTCGTAGGCACGCTCGACGACGCGTTCCAGCTCGCCCATGACCTGCCCGCCGAGGCCGCTGCGGCGGGCGTCAGCGCGGACGGCGACGTTCTCGACGTACCCGGCGCGCAGCCACCGCCCGCGGTGCCCCACCCGGCGCATCACGACCGCCCCGTGCGCGGCGAGGCCGGAGTCGTCGTGCACGAGGGCGTGCATGCCGCCGAGGCCGTGGTCCCAGTCCTCGTCGCCGAAGTCGCCGTCGAACGCGGCGTCCAGGAGGGCCCGTACGGCGTCGAGGTCGGCGGGGGTGAGGTCGGCGGTGTGGGCGGTGCGTACGCGGAGGGTCATCCGCCCAGTATGTGAAGGGACCGGGCGGCTCTCGACCGGTTATCCGAGCCCGAGGCCCTCCGCCACCGCCTCCCGGAAGCCCCGCGGATCCTCCACCCACGGCAGATGACCGGCTTCCGGCAGCACCACACGCGTCACACGCGGGACCGCCCGCTCCAGCGAGCCCACCGCCGAGCGCGGCCGGATGTCCCCGGCGCCGTCGACGATGAGCACCGGCACATCCAGGGCCCGGCAGGCGGCGTACAGGGCCGGGGTGCCGCAGACTCTCCTCGCGTCGGCGTTGAGCACGCTGTTGCACGCGACGTTGATCCCGTACCAGGGGGTCGCCATCCGCTCGGCGTGGTCCAGGGCACGCTCGCGGTCCTCGAACTCGCTCGACCACTGCAGGATCGCGCTCTCGCGCTCCTCCTCGCGGGACCGTCCGGGCCGGTTCTCCAACTCCCGCCAGCGGGCGAGCCGTTCAGGGTGCTCGCCGAGCCGGGTCAGGAGGTTGTCGTGGTACGCGGCGTGCCAGTCCGAGGCCGGCCCGATGCCCGTCCCGGACACGTACACCAGCGCGCTCACCCGCTCCGGGTGCGCCAGCGCGTAGCTCAACGCCAGTTGCGCGCCCCAGGAGTGGCCCAGCAGTACCGTCCGCTCCAGTGCGAAGTGCTCTCGTACGGCGTCGAGATCGGCCACGGAGCGCTCGACGGTCCAGGGTCCGTCGCACGGCTCCGACCGCCCGCAGCCGCGCTGGTCCCAGCGGATCACCGTGGCCAGATCGCCGAGCAGAGCGGCGACGTCGTCGAACATGTCCCACAGTCCGGGCCCGCCGTGGGACAGCAGCAGCGGTGTGCCCCGGCCCGAGGCCGCCGCCCACAGCCGTACGCCGTCGCCCGTCGTCACCGTCTCGGTTCGCGCGTCCATACCCGGGAGTCTGCCGGACGGCATACGCCGACGGGCCGGGTCGCAGGACCCGGCC